>CACLDR010000009.1 GCA_902605755.1 uncultured Marinoscillum sp.
AATTTAGAAAAATTTCTTTTTCTGATTTGATAGCTAGCCTCTTTTAAGTGGTCAGATACCTTTACGAAATCTGAGGATATTTTACCTAAAAATTTAGGATTTAGGTCAGGGTCATTGTACATACTGTTTTGATTTTAATAATACTATATTTTCAATGTGTTGAGTATGCGGAAACATATCAATTGGTTGAGTTTTAATCGCTTCATAGTGCTCACTCATGAGTTCCATATCTCGTGCTTGTGTAGCTGGATTACAGCTCACGTATACGATTCTTTCAGGGTTTAAATGAATAAGTGCTTTGATTACATTTTGATGCATGCCCATTCGAGGGGGATCAGTGATGATTAGCTCTGGACGTCCGTGTACCTTAATAAAAGACCCACTAAGCATATCCTTTATGTCTCCGGCGTAAAATGCGGTATTATTGATTTTATTAAGCTTTGAGTTAGCGCGTGCATCCTCAACTGCTTCAGGAACCGATTCTATTCCAATTACTTTTCGGCAATTTTTGGCAATAAAGTTGGCAATGGTTCCGGTGCCTGAATATAGATCAAATACGAGCTCGTTACCTTTCAAACCAGCAAATGCGAGTATTTTCTTGTAAAGTTCATAGGCCTGCGTCGGATTAGTTTGAAAAAATGATTTAGGGCCAATTTTAAAGCGAAGATCACCTATTTTTTCGATGATAAAGTCCTTACCCCTATAAGTCGTGATGTGTTGATCGTAAATGGTTTCATTTTTTTTCAAATTTACTAAGTAAAGTAGGGAAGATAACTTTGGAAACTGCTTTGATAGAAATTGCATAACTTTTTTTATTTTCTCCTGATTGGCTTCTCCAAATTGGACAATTACCATGGTCTCTTGAGTAGTGGTTGTTCGAATGATTAGGTTCCTCAACAGGCCTTTTTGTTTTCTTATATCAAAAAAAGTGAGGTTTTGAGCGTTTGAGAAATTTTTTAACGCTAACCTGATTGCATTAGACGGATTTGGCTGTAAGTGACAGTAATTGATATCCAATATTTTATCAAACATTTTTGGAATATGGAAGCCTAACGCATTTTTATTGATAATTCTTTTTGTTTGAATTTCTTCTTGCGTTAACCATTTTTTATTGGAGAAGGTATACTCTAATTTATTTCGGTAATGATCTGTTTCAACAGATCCTAAAATAGGCTCAGCTTCGGGCAGCTTCATTTTGCTTATTTTCCTCAAGTTTTCTCTGACTTGTTGGGCCTTAAATCTTAACTGCGCAGCATAATTTAGATGCTGCCATTTACACCCACCGCAAACACCGAAATGTTCACATAATGGTGCTGTCCTATAGATCGATTTTTTATGAAAAAATATAGGATGTCCAACTAGATACTTTTTTTCTCTACCAATGATTTTGACATCTATGAAATCTCCAGGAGCACCTTGATTCACAAAAATCACATGATCATCTTTTCTACCTACTGCTTTTCCTGTGGAAGAAATACCTGTAATTTCCATTCTTTCAATAATCTCTACTTTTCGCATAGAGCGTAAAAGTAGTAATTGTGATGGATTCCTTTTATATCATTTGCTCATTCTTAAGTTCTAAGTTAGATTAGCTAGACTTACTAATCAAGTATGAAAAATATTTTTTCAGTCATCATTATTTTCATGACAATGCCTGCCATGGCTTATCACATTGTGGGGGGGTGAGATTGAATTTGAGATGGTATCGGCGGGTGAATATCGTATTAATTTGGTTCAATATTTTGATCGATTTCAAACGGATAATCCTAATCCAGAGGATCAAGTGCGAGTTTATATTTTTAGAAATTCTGATGGAGTGGAAATGTCTAATCATATATTAAATTTGGATGCCGAATCTTTGGTGAGTTATACCAATCCAGAATGTTCTTGGGAACAATTGACTACCTCCAGAGTAATTTGGACTGGAGTGGTTGTTTTAAACCCTGAAGACTACCCAGATATCGGGGGTTATTCCATTGTATGGGAGCGTTGTTGTAGAAATGCAGGAATTAAAAATATCATAAATCCTGGGGGTACAGGTATGAAATATGTAACTGAAATACCTCCTTTAATGGGTACGGATAATGAATTGTTCACAAATTCTTCACCGCAGTTGTTTGCCCCTCTAGGAGATTACGCTTGTATAAATCAACTTTATTACACAGAATTTACAGGGATAGATCCCGACGGGGATTCATTGGTTTATTCATTGGCTAGACCTTTGAATTCATCCTCTGCAGTGGCTTTGCCTATCCCTCAGCCCGCACCGCATCCCTTGGTATTTTTTTCAGAGGGCTATGATTTAGATAACATGATTTTAGGAAACCCCAGTCTCTCCATTAGCGACCGTGGGTTGTTACGTGTTAATCCGAGTGAGTCAGGATTATTTTTGTTTTCAGTTGTCGTTGAGGAATTTAGATTAGGCCTAAAAATTGGTCAGGTACAACGTGATTTTCAATTGTTGGTTAGATCCGAGGGCTGTGATCCTCCTGATCCACCAGTGGTAGGGATTCAAATTCCTGACAATGACAATTTTATTCCAGAAATAGATGTACTGAATTATAGTTTATCGGATGATAAATGTTTTGATTTTATTGTCAGAAATATTAGTGCTGGAGAGACTATTAGTTTAATGGCGGAGGCCGTTAATTTTGAGGAAGAGGTGAATGATATTTTTGAATTTAATATTTATGAAGACGTAAAATCTGATTCACTAGTTGTTGAGGTTTGTGCACCCGGTTGCCCACCACTTACAGGTATACCTTTTATTGTCGATTTAATTGCTGGAGATGATGCCTGCCCGCTACCTCAAATGGACACCTTACGCTTGAGCATAAAAGTGGAGCCTCCATCCAATACTTTTCCGACTTATGAAGTTTTGTATGTCGATACCCTTATATCAGAGGGTGTGCGAATAGAGTTTCCAATTCATTCCTTTGATGAGGATCTTGATGATTTAAGTATTGATTATTTTGTAAGTGGACTTGCAGATCCTAGTATTTTTGGATTTTCGTTAGAAGAAACAGAAAATGTTCCTGGCAATTTAAGTGCTGTTTTAGTTTGGGATACTCAATGTGGGAAGTATGATTTCTCAGATAGACAGCAGTTTGATGTTTTTGTGATTGTAGAAGATGCCGATACCTGTCAAAATTCAAATTTTAATTTTGCTCGATATGATTTATCTGTAAATCTGCCTTCAAATACCGAACCAATTATTTCTATTCCAAATTATCCCGATTATGATGTTACCATTGAACCCAAAGAAATCCTAAATTTTACTCTTTTTAGTGAAGATGAAGACGGAGATCGTATTAGTTTGCGCATGGATGGAGTTGGGTTTAATCCTATTGATTTAGGTGTAGATTTTCAAGAGAGGATCGGCGAAAATAATACTGAAGCTGATTTTAGCTGGACAGCTGACTGTAATTACTTATCTGCCTCTGGCGTTGATAAATTTAAATTTCTTTTTTTGGCTGAAGATGAGGATAAATGCAATATTACTAATACAGATACGGTAATTTTTGTAGTCAACGTGGTCGCTCCGGAAAATCAAAGTCCAGTAATTGATAGATTTGAGCCTATACAATTAGAGGTTAATGAGCCTTTTAGCCTTCAAATTGAGGCATTTGATTTCGATGTGACAGATAGTATAAGTTTGGGTTTTTCCGAGGAGTATAGCAGACCTAATTCTCCATCTTTGCAGATGAAAACCCAAACAGGACGGGGAGCGGTAGATGCAACGCTCTATTGGCAACCAGAATGCTCTTTATTGAGAAATGGTGCTAATTCAACTTATGACTTAATTTTCATTGCTGAGGATGATCATTGTCCTTCGTCTGCATACGATACTACCAGAATACGCTTTGAAATAGTAGAAACTAGAACTAGATTCGAAAATTTTTTACCTCCAAATGCATTTTCTCCTAATGGAGATGGCTTCAATGAAGAATTCAGGTTATCAGGTTATGATGACTCTACCAAAAACTTACCAACAGACAATTGCGAAGATACTTTTGAATATGTTGCCATTTACAACCGAGTGGGTATTGAAGTTTTTTACAGCGAGGACCGATCCTTTGTTTGGGAGGGGAAACAGTCACCTCCAGGCCTTTATTATTATCTTTTAAATTTTTCAAAAACTGATTATAAAGGTCATTTATTATTACTTAAATAAATAATAGCTTGTGTGTTTTGATAAAGACCTCTTGATCGTACCAAAGAATTTTGATCCATGTGTCATGCCTACTTAATACCTCAATGAGATGACCCTTTTCTATAATCTCAATTGGTTCAGCACCTGCTGATGGCGCCGACATGAGAATCGTATTATCAGTTTTGATGATAGCCTGGTCATTCTCAAATAAGTCGTTGACCAAAATTCCTAAGATAAAAATCATACTTATTTGAGTATAAATAATGGTGCGAAAGGATCTTTTTGATCGTTTTTTGCGAAAGCTCAAAAAAGTCAAAAACATTAAAATTATAAATATGCTCATTTCAACTTCTCTTTTGAATTGAATTAATAAATTTCTGAAGAAGTAATAATCTGAGTATTCATAACCCACTAAATCATTTTTTTCTGCAATGTCTCTTATCTTCTCTAAGGCTTGCTCATTTGATGTCAGAATATAATAACTATTCAAATGAAAAAGGGCTTGAACATAGTTTCCGAGTCCTTCATTTATGTAGGCTAATTTTAACAAGAGAGCAGGGCTGGCTTTTCCTGTCGCAATTATCTCACTAAATATTGCCTTTGACTCAGTGTATTTCTTTGATTTAAAGAGCGAGTCTGCCTTAAATAATTTGGGACTAGCTTCACTGTCTAAGGCATGTAAAATTAGAAATACTAAAAATAATAAAAACTTATAATTCATTTAGTTTGATTTTGTATAATGGGTGCATAGTTTTGTATGGCAATTTACTCAAAGGAATTATGTTTCACCCAACAATTTTTTGTTAAAAATACTTACGATTCGTTAGCTCAGCTGGTAGAGCATCTCCCTTTTAAGGAGAGGGTCCTGGGTTCGAACCCCAGACGGATCACCATAAAACCAGATTTAATCTGGTTTTTTTATTTCTTATTTTTTTTAAAATCTTTTTTGTTTACTCATTTGCTTTAAGAGGATATTTCGTAAAATCATTTATGATGTTAACAGGTATAAATACTGTATTACAGTGTATGAACCGGCATTTCATTTGATTAAATGAAATTTGATCTTTTACCCGCATTTTCAGTTATTGAAATCATTTATTGGTTATTCTTTCTAATAGATTTATCTTTATTACGTTTTTGAGTTGATTATTTTGATATATTCACCTTCCGTATTCTTTAATATTTCTATCTTCCGCAAAGAAAAAGTCATATCTTTTATGTTTTAGCAGGTTTTATGAGATACTTTAAATCAATGATACTATTGATACTTGATAACTTTAAAAACTTATTATTTGCAAATTAAAAGTCCATGAACAGTTCAAGAAGTTTAAAAAAGGATGTCTCATATTTAAACAAGCTCAATAAAATAGAGGTTTTGGGGTTGATTCGAAGATCAAGCGAAATTTCAAGAGCTGATATTGTAAAAAAAACTAAACTTAGTGCACCCACGGTAACCAGAATAGTGGACAGTTTGATTGAAAGTAACTTGGTGCGTATTGTCGGAAATGGAGATTCGACTGGAGGCAGACCTCCAAAGCTAATTAGATTTGATGGTTCAAATAATTTCGTGATTGGCGTTGATTTGGGTTCAACTAGTATCAGGGCAGTAATCTCGGACTTAGATGGAAAGTTTGTAACTGAAATTGAGACTCCCACTGATCTTAAAGGTGGGTTTGAAAAAATATGCTTGCAGTTAGTGGAGCTCATTAATAAACTAATAGAACGTTCTAAACTAGTTGAAGATAAAATACTGGGTGTTGGGCTAGCGGTTGCTGGTTTAATTAACAGTGAAACCGGTATTATTGAATATTCACCAATGTTTAAATGGAAGAAAGTCAATCTTCAGGAGGAGTTAAAAAAATATCTAAAAATAGCTGTTTTCTATGATAATGTGTCTCGCGTTACGGCTTTAGGAGAATTACTGTATGGCGTAGGGAAAAAACACAAGAATTTCATTTGTGTTAACGTAGGTTTTGGTATTGGAGCTGGTATCATTATTAATGGGGAACCTTTTTTTGGTAATCGAGGCTTTTCAGGTGAATTTGGGCATATAATAGTAAATCATAATAGTCCCCATACAGATGCAGATGGCATCAGAGGATGTATTGAAGCACTTTCTTCGGGCTACGGTATTGCTGAAATTGCAAAAGATCAAATTAATTCTGGTAAGGAGAGTAGCATATTGAGCGATGTCAAAGGTAACACAGAGAAAATTACAGCAGAAATAGTAATAAATGCAGCAAAAGAGGAGGATACTCTTGCGTTGAAAATAGTGGATGAAGCCATGACTTACTTGGGAATTGGTGTAGATAGCCTAATCAAATTATTCAATCCAGAAATTATTGTTTTTAGTGGAGGGCTTGCCAAATCTGGAGAGATATTTTTTAACAAATTGGAAAAGCATATATTGGAGAATAAATTGCGTGAGATAAAATATATCGTAAAACTAGTACCATCATCATTTGATGAAGATGCCACCTTGATTGGAGCTTTTTCACTAGTCACATCTAAAATACTCCAATTCGACAGTTAGCCTTACTTAATTTGCATTTTAGTCACACTCAATTTTTTATATTTTTGTGACTTTATGAAGCAAGGTAATTTATGAATTATTTTAGCGTAAATAAATAAAAAAAACGTAAGGGTAAGATGTAATTTGGAGCAATAATTATTTTTCCCAAACACGAGCAATGTGCAATTTCAAAATAAAGTTTACTGTAAAATAAGTATATTCTCCTTTTTTATCAATTTTTTAAAAAAAATCTTTTTTTTTCATTTTTTCATTTTTTTACCTGTTTTTATGCTATTTAAACTGCCAATTCAATCGAAGTATGAAATATCTAAATTTTTGATTCCTATTTAATAAATAATTCGCAAAAGACCTACTTAGCATCATGGTTCATAAGTTTTGGATTTCTTAGAATGGATCTTACTTTTGTTAGATTAGAAAGTATCTACGTCGTTTTTTACAACCAGATATACTATTCTATTGATAAATTAATTAACAATAATTAATAATATAAAGATTCAATATATATCAACTAAATAACTAACAATTATGAAGAAGAAAATTTTGCTTTTAAGCATTTCCTTATTACTCATGATTGGGTCTACTATAGCCCAAAGAGCAGTAACGGGAAAAGTGACTTCCAGTGATGATGGAACAGGAATTCCTGGGGTAAATGTCATTCTAAAAGGGACTACATCGGGTACAATTACTGATTTTGATGGAAACTATCGTTTGGAAGTCCCAGAAGAAGGAGGAACGCTTGTTTACTCTTTTATAGGTCTTAACTCTCAAGAAAGTGTAATAGGCTCAAGATCAGTCGTGGATATTGTGATGACTGCGGATCTTGCTGAACTCGAGGAAATAGTAGTACTGGGTTATAATGTTCAAGACAGGACAGATGTTACCTCAGCGATCGCCTCAGTTGATGTTACTAACATGTCGAAGCGATCGACAGCAGATGTAACGCAGGCCCTTCAAGGAACTGTTACAGGAGTAAAAATAAAGTATACTGATGCAAATCCAGGTTCACCTATTAATATGACAATTAGAGGTGTGAGTTCCCCTAGTGGAACATCGGGTTCGCCGCCACTAGTAGTGGTAGATGGTGTCATGATTTCTGGATTACAAAATGTCTCTTTTGAGAATATCGTAGGTAATGGAGATGGAAACAGAACAACTACTGGTCTTGAAAACATAAATCCCAATGATATTGAGTCTATGGAAATATTGAAAGATGCCTCTGCAGCAGCAATTTATGGTTCAAGAGCTGCAAATGGCGTAATATTAATAACCACTAAGAAAGGAAAAAAAGGGGCGCCGCAAGTAAGTTTTAACGCAGAAGTTGGAGTTCAAACACCATACAAAGGTCCTGAAACAGCGAATACTGAGCAATATATGCAAATTTTACAAAGCATGTACGGTCAAGATTTAGGTGGTGAGGCTAACGATTTTCTCATGCCGCAAGCAGCTCTAGATTACTTGGATGATCCTAGTCAATTCAGTTCATATGATTGGTATGACCTTGTCTACAGCGAAGCCTTCACGCAAACGTATGATGTAGCAGTTTCGGGAGGTGGCGATTTTGGTAACTACCGCGTTTCAGCAGGATATAAGGATCAGGATGGTGTGGCATTAGGGACGGGTTATGAAAGGATAAATCTGAGGGCAAATTCTGATTTTAATGTTTCTAAAAAACTTAAATTTGGACAATCAATAGCTATTTCTAATTCTGAAGTCCTTCCTGAACCATATGCATTTAGTCGTTCAGTCATGTTTAAGGCTATTGCTCAGGTACCTCATTTCTCTCCTTATGGCATCAATCCAGATCCCGCAAATGATCCCTCAGCACCGCCGAGAACGAGATCTTTTTATTGGGGTGGAGGGGATAATCCCGAGGCACTGATAAGAAACCCATTGGACTACGCTAATTTCTGGAGTAAAAGTGATAAGCAAAGTACTGTCACAGCTAATTTATATGGTGAATATCAGATAATTTCAGGATTGAAGTTTAGATTGAGCGGATCTTATAACAGAACCGAGGGATACTTCAAAGAAAGAACAAGGACTTTAAGTCAACCTGAGGAATATTTCAACGCCGAGCGGTTTTTAAATGAAACTGAGATTGAAGACTCAAATTGGAACGTCGATAATATTTTAAGTTATGACAAAACAATTGGTAAACACAGCATTAATGCTCTTGTGGGATACGTGGCACAGCAATTTACCACACGATCTCTCAGTGGAACTAAAGAACTTTTCTTGTCAGACATAACCTCTACATTCGATGGACCAGGTGCTGACCCTAATTTGACAGAGCTGAATGGTAATTTGGAAGAATACAGAATGACTTCGATTATTTCTTCACTTTTTTATTCTTTCGATGACAGATACACAGTAAACTTCACTTTTCGCCGCGATGGCTCCTCAAGATTTGACGAATCCGTAAGGTATGGAGACTTTCCTGGTATTTCTGGTGGTTGGACCCTTTCAAATGAGGGTTTCTGGAGAAATAGTGGATTATCTAATGTAATCAATCGCCTTAAACTTCGTGCTTCATACGGTGTCTTAGGACGCCAAGTAACCTCTGTTTACAGGCCGCAGGCTACATTGTCATTTATACCTTATTCTTTAGGTGGTGGTGTGGTTAATGGTCTTATGACCCCTGGCCCGATTAATCCGTTTATATCGTGGGAAGAATCGAAGACAACGAATTTTGGGGTTGATTTCGGATTGTATGAAGATAAGTTAACAGCATCAGTGGATGTTTTCGAACGCCAAACTGCCCAACTTATCTCGGCTATCGTCATACCATCTTCTGCGGGTGGAGGCGAAATTCAGACCAATGATGGTGAGATAAACAATTCGGGTGTAGAAATAGAATTAAATTTTAACCAAGATATTGGTCCAGTTAATGTTAATGTTGGATTTAATGCAACATATATCTGGACGAGATTAACAAGTATCCCTGAGGACCTTATTTATGGTGATGGAGCTCCGGAATGGGATGTTCCTCATGTGTCACAAACATTTGAAGGTAGATCACCGGGTGAATTTTGGTTGATCGAGACTGATGGTATTTTTAAGTCCCAGGCAGAAATAGATTCCCATGTAAGTTCAGATGGAACAGTTATTCAGCCAGATGCTCAACCAGGTGACATTAGATTTGTAGATGCAAATGATGATGGACAGATTACTTCTGAGCCTGAGGGTGGTGATCGAGTTTTCAGTGGACTGGGGATTGCACCATGGAACGCAGGCCTGAATATAAATGCCACATACAGTAATTTTGATCTTACCCTTAGTTTTTATGGTAATTTTGGAAGCAAAGTTTATAATGGACCAAAATATCTCTTAGAACAACCTTTTGGTTACGATAATTTCAGTCCGGCATTACTAGGGGCGTATGATGCCGCAACAAATCCAAATTCTAACTTTCCAAGAAACAATCCAAATGATGCAGGTGAAAATTGGAATTCTAGGCCTGATTCAGATCGCTATTTAGAAAATGGTAATTTTGTAAAAGCTTCTTTAATCCAATTTGGATATAGATTACCATCGGCATTTTCTGAAAAATTGGGTATGAGTTCACCAAGAGTCTACGTTAGTGGTCAAAATTTATTTACAATCTCAGGTTATGAAGGAATTGATCCTGAACAAGGGCGTGATGGATTGATTAGTGCAGGTATTGATAGAGGTACGGCACCACAGTTTAGAACAGTATTACTTGGGTTTTCAGTCAACTTTTAAAAATCAAAAAAATGAAAAAAATAAAATTTATTCATAAAATAATTATATCAATTTTCCTATTTACGGTTTCATCCTGTAGTAATGATTGGCTCGAAATTGAAAATCCTAACTCAATCACCTCTGGATCTTTTTTTTCGACGGATGATGATTTTGTAATGGCTGTAAATACATTGTTTGGAGATACTGAGGGTGGATTTAATGAACTTTGGTATGGTGGCTCCGAGGCTTCCAATCTTAGGAGTGATGCCATAGCCTTAGCTGCTGTTGATTTTGCTCAGTTTGCTCAATATTATAGTTTTAATAATGATGCATCAAATGGTATTTCCGATGATATTTGGTCTGATGCTTACAGCACCATTTTCAAGGCCAATACAATTTTAAAGCAAATGAATAGTTATCAATTTACGGATCCCGATTTAGCGGTATCATTAAATGCACAAATTCATTTTTTTAGGGGAGCTTCATTTTTTAGGATTGCCCATGCTTATGGTACTGGTCCTATTCCACTAGATCCAGCTGAAACTGAAGATCAGTTCAATGTAGCTGCTGAAACTGCTGAAAATCTTTACGCACAGGCGATTCAAGATCTTACGATTGCAAAAGCTGATTTACCCTCAGAGCAGGAAGAAGTAGGTAGGCCTACAAAAGGTGCTGCTACTGCATTTTTAGGTAAACTTTACCTATATCGCGCAGGTTATTTAAACGATGACAGTTCATATGGACTTGCTGCCAGTGAGTTTGAAGAGGTCATAACGACTGGAGGATATTCATTAACTGAGAATTGGTTGGATAATTTTGTAGCCAGTACTGAGAATAATTCGGAGTCTATATACGAGGCGCAATATGACGTTTATTCTGGTTCATATAATGCTACGCAGCAAAGACCAGGGACAGCAAGTGTCCCCGGCATCTCAGGAGAGATAGTTTTCAAACCCTCTGAGTGGATTTTTGAGGAAATGTCAAAAGAGCTCGATAATGACAGCCTTCATGATGTTCGATTGTTGCGCACGCTTTATTTTGAAGGTGGATTACCATTATTTGGGGTAAATTTTGCAGATTTGGGAGATGGTTTAGTTTGCGCCTCTGGTGGGGGTGGTGAAGAAGATTCAGGAGGAGGACTTGAGTGCTGGGAAGAAGACTTTACTGGTGAAGATAGTTATTGGACGTCGGCAGTGGCAGATTTATATCCGGATGCCAGAATTACAGAGGTAATGCTAAATGGTTGCTGGGACCCTGTTGCAGAAAGCGAATATGAAAATGTAACTGTTACATTAGATCGTGGCTGCAGCGTGGTTTTCAACCATTGGGAAGAGTCGATAATAGGTAATGGCTGCGAAGCATCTAATGATGGAGGCAGTTTTTCCGGTTGGTTAAGAAAATATCTCAGTGAAGATTTGGCATGCTACCCCGTCAATAATGTTAATAATGAAAGAATCATTCGTTATGCAGACATTTTATTGATGTACGCTGAAGCAAACTTTAAGGCTGGAGGAAATATTACTGCTTCAATAGATGCGGTTAACTTAATTCGAGAACGTGCCAATTTACCGGCTAGCGTCGATTCCAATGGAAATGCTCTAGATGCTACCAATATTATGGAAGAAATAGAGCATCAGCGAATAATGGAATTTGTAATGGAGGGAACTAGATACTATGATATGATCCGATGGGGTGTTTTAAAAGAAAGACTACAGGCCCACGGTTTTCCAGATGGTGCTGCAACACTTGATGAGGAAAAGCATAAATATTTTCCCATTCCTGTGGGAGAAGTGCTTTATAATGAGCTTATTGATCAGAACCCATTATGGTAGGAGATAAATAATTTTTATTATTAACAATGCACAGTTTTTTATTAATACACTAACCATTAGGCGAAAATGCTTCTTCTTCAAATTTTACGCAAATTTCAACTATTGAAATTGTCTTTTGGGAAGTGTATTAATGAAAGACAGATTTTAACTATCTTCCATTACTAATGTAATAAGTTGAATTTTTTTTAGGATAAAATTGTTAATTTTACAGTCTAATGTAAATCGAAATTTTTCATTAGAGCAACAGGTCAAAAAAGGGTAGATTTAAAATGTCAAAATAATTATGATATAATTTTTCAATTTTTAGGTCTTTGGTGTGCTTAACTAAAAAAATGTCAATTAACTCGGAAAAATTTTAATCAGTAAATTTATATCTCCTAGAGTCTGCAACTGATCCATATCCTAGTAAATTGGAATTTAACTAACAATAACTTAGATAAAAGCTAATTCTTTGTAAAACATTTTTGATGAATTTTATAACCTTCACCGTTTCCTAAAATTTTAATTCGCTCTAAATAACTGTTTGAGAATTTAACTTTTTATTAACACTTTTAATGTCACAATCATGATAACAATGAAGAGAGTAGTGAGTATCTTTAATTCGGGCTATTTTTTTAAATTATTCAGATTTGTGAAATGCTCGATTTTAGCCTCTGGTATGGTTTTTCTCCATGCTTGTAGTTCAAATCAAGGAATCGAGGGGGCTTGGGATTTTGAAATATTTTTTGATGAAGAACCTATTTTGGGTACTCTCAAATTAGAAAAAGAAAATGATTCTATAGTTGGAGTTATACATTCTTTTTTATTGGGTAAGATTGAGTTCGAAGATTTGAAAATTGCCAATGATGAGTTGAATGCAAACTTCAAAAAATTTGGGATGCAATTTTACTTAAATGGTACATTTGATAATAGTGAATTTAACGGGACTTTAGTTGTAGATGATGATGAACTAATATTTACTGCAACAAGGCAATCATTCGAGCCAATCATTATTGATAGGTCGAACATCAAATACATGTTATCTGATAATGATTTGCAAGAGACAGAGCTTAATATAGATCATGCGGGAATAATTGAGGAATTGAACGAAGAAGCTCTCGAGCGAGGAAGCCGAATATACAATGCAAATTGTATCAATTGTCACGGAAATCCTGATATGGAAGGATCCCTTCCTAATGCGGCTAAGTTTTGGAAACACACGTTTAAGGCAGGAAATGATCCTTTTTCGATGTACCAAACCATTACAAGGGGATACGGGGCCATGGCGCCACAGTTGAGACTTACTCCTCAAGAAAAATATGATGTTATCACTTATATTAGAGAAGAATACATTAGAGATGAAAATAGAGACCAATATTTTAAAACTACACCTGGGTATTTGGAATATCTACCAAAAGGCACTTCTAGGGGTCCGGCTTCAAAGCCTTACAATCCATGGTCAGACCAGGATTATGGTAATTTTTTCATCAATACCTACGAGTTGTCAGATGAAGAGACGGGACCTGAGCGTCATCATTCCCCCGGACCTACGCCTTTTCCTGATGAGGACTATTTAAAAAATAATTTCGCCTATAAGGGCATAGCTGTAAGGTTGGATAAAGGTGATGGTGGTGTTTCAGCTGGAAAAGCTTGGATGATATTTGATCATGATGTGATGCGGGTTGCTGGAGGTTGGACGGGAACGGGATTTATAGACTGGGAGGGTATTTTGCTTAATGATAGACATGAAACTTATCCTCGGACAGTAGGAAAACTTCATTTTGAAACTCCAGTTGGTCCTGGTTGGGCAAATCCCAGTACTGGCTCATTTGATGACTCTAGGTATACAGCAAGGGATGGACGTAAATTTGGGCCACTGCCGAAAAAATGGGCAAATTATAAAGGTCTATACCATCATGGAGATAAAATTATTTTTTCATACACTGTAGGTAGTGCTGAAATTCTGGAACATTTGGGAATGGAGGAAAAAGATGATCATATTGTGTTTACCAGAACACTTAATATTACGCCTTCATCCTCACATTTAAAACTAAAAATAGCATCAGTCGCTAATAATGTTACCATCACTGGAAGTGGGGCCAGCCTCTCGAAGGAAGATGGTCACATAATTATGAGTGTTGAGAAATTCAAGGAAGCGCGAGTAAAATTATTCATTGCGGATTCAGAAGTCAAAAATTTTGATCTAATAGTTAAGGAATCTCCAAAACCCGAATCTTTGTTAAAATTTACAAAGGGAGGCCCTGCGCATTACCCTCAAGTTTTAGAGAGTATTATAGTTAGAGGTAATAATGATGACCTATTAGCTGTAGATCAGTTGTCTCCACCATTTGAAAATCCTTGGAATGCACGAATGAAATTGAGTGGGATTGATTTTATGAAAGATGGAAATAGGGCTGTGGCTTGTACTACTGATGGTGACATTTTCTTGATAACTGGTTTAACGAAAGATGGTAATACATTAAAATGGAAGAGAATAGGTTCAGGGCTTTTCCAACCATTAGGAATCAAAGTATTTGACGAGAAGATTTATGTGACTTGTAGAGACCAACTTGTTCTTTTACGAGACCTAAATGGAGATGAGGAAACGGACTTTTATGAAAGTTTTAACAATGACCATCAGGTTACTGATCATTTCCACGAATTTGCCATGGGATTACAGGTAGATAAAGAAGGAAATTTTTATTATGCCAAAAGCGGTAGGCACGCTCGTGAGGCCCTAGTTCCTCAACATGGTACTTTAATAAAAGT
Organism: uncultured Marinoscillum sp.; assembly: GCA_902605755.1. GTDB lineage: Bacteria > Bacteroidota > Bacteroidia > Cytophagales > Cyclobacteriaceae > UBA4465. The sequence goes on from CACLDR010000009.1 coordinate 14,969, forward strand.
CAGTAAAGATGGTAAAAAGTCAGAAATTATTGCTTCAGGTTTTAGAGCTGCAAATGGTGTTTGTTTAAACCCGGATGGAAGTTTTTTAGTAACGGATCAGCAAGGATATTGGAACCCAATGAATCGTATTAATTGGATAGATGTTGGAAAAGAAAATAATTTTTTTGGGAATATGTGGGGATATAACCCTCCCGCTGATTCTAGTGATTTGGCCATGGAACCCCCTATGGTTTGGGTGGATATGGAATTTGATCGATCACCATCTGAGCTTTTGTGGATTGATAGCGAAAAATGGGGTCCCTTGAATGGAGGGCTTTTGAGTTTTTCTTATGGTTATGGAAAGATGCAACTGGTATTGCATGAGGAGGTAAATGGACAGAGACAAGGAGGTATTGTTGACATGCCTCAATTGCAATTTTACACTGGTGTTATGAGAGGTAGATTCCATCCGGAAGATGGTAATTTGTATTTGTGTGGAATGTCGGCATGGAGTACGTCAAAAAATATGAGAACCGGTGATCTTTATAGGATAAGATATACTGGTAATCCAGTTAGCGTTCCTATCAAGCTTAATGCAGCAGAGGATGGTATTCAATTATCTTTTGCATCCGAATTAGATGCAGAAAAAGTAGCCAATCCTGAAAATTTTGAAGTCCAAACCTGGGATATTATTAGAAGTAGTGATTATGGATCAGAAAGATACAATACAAAAATACTTAAGATTGTTAAGGTAGAAGTTAGTGATGATAAAAAGAGTGTAAAACTGGTTTTGCCCGATATTAAGCCTATTGATGTGATGACTATTGCGTATAAAGTTATGGATTTAAATGGGAATTTATTCCAAGGGAAAGTTCAAAACACTATCCATAACTTGGCTGGATCGAGTTCAAAAGAATTGGCAGTTGTGACGAAATAAAATATATTTGGTTGAAAATAGTATTCAGTACTTGCACCAATTGTTATCTAAAAAAAAGTTGTAATTGCATGAATTTATTATGGTGAGTTAAGAATGTTGTAAATAGTAGATATGAATGAGAATAACCACATAAGATTGTTTTATGGCAGTTGTCTTGCCCTAATTACTACTGCACTTTCATTCAGTATAAGAGCCGGTATCCTTCCACAACTAGGAGAAGAGCTAGACTTATCGGCAGAACAGCTGGGCTACATCAATTCTATGTGGTTTTTAGGTTTTCCGATCTCCATGGTATTTGGAGGTTTAATTTATCATAAGGTAGGAGGTCAAAAAATTATGCAATTTGCATTTCTTGCTCATGCGATTGGGATCATTATGACCATTTACAGCGGAAATTATGCTGGATTACTTATTTCGACATTACTAATAGGTCTTGGAAATGGCTGTACTGAGGCGGCCTGTAATCCGATGATTGCAGATGCCTACGAAGGAAATGCAATGAGCAAAATGATGAATCGCTTTCACATGTGGTTTCCTGGAGGAATTGTTATCGGTAGTCTTCTTTCGAAATTCATGACTGATTTCGGATTTGGTTGGGAGACCCAGATTTGGATTATTCTTCTACCAACACTGTCATATGCTTATCTATTTTATAAGCAGGGATGGCCAGAAGCAAAAATTGAAGAAAAGGCCTCATTGTCGGTAAATTTTAGGGCCATGCTTTCTCCATTGTTTATTTTTATGATGGCATGTATGTCATTAACAGCTATTTCAGAGTTTGGACCGCAACAGTGGGTGGGCTTAATATTGGCAAAAAGTGGCGCTCAACCTATGTTGATTTTGGCATTAGTTACTGGCTTGATGGCGGTAGCTAGGTATTTTGGTGGGGATGTTGTGCAAAGGTTTGATCAAACAGGAGTTCTATTGGGATCAGCCATATTGGCCACGATAGGAATTTTTCTTTTTAGCACACAGACGGGCATAATGGCATACGTTGCAGCAATATTTTTTGCGCTTGGAATCACTTATTTTTGGCCAAATATGATTGGTTTTATTGCAGATAAAATACCAAAAAGCGGAGCTTTGGGAATGTCTGTAGTTGGAGCGGTAGGTATGTTCTCCACTTCTATATTTCAACCAATTATAGGAGGCTGGATTGACTCAGATAAAGTAGCGGCAGCAGCTGCAGGTTACAAAGGTGATGAATTAGAACTAATCGCCGGCCAAGCTACGCTTGGGAGTATGTTATCTTTTCCAGGAATATTGATTCTGCTTTTTGGTATTCTGTTTTTTTGGATGAAGAAATAACGTAAATAATAAAAATAACTTGATTGAATGAAAATTGGTATGAATATGTTGCTTTGGACAAATTATGTCACTGAGCAACATTTTAGCATTTTTGAAGAATTAAAGAAAACCGGCTTTGATGGTGTTGAACTCCCACTAGGAGAAGGAGATGTAGCACATTATTCGATGATAGGTAAGCAAATCTCCAGTCTAGATATGGGAGTTTCTTGTGTTACTTCTCTATCAGAGAGCACTAATATTGCTAGCCCTAATCGAATGATTAGAGAAGCTGGCCTTGAACGTTTAAAATGGGCCATCGATGTGTCTCATGGTGCCGGATCTGAGGTAATTTGTGGACCTTTTCATTCTGCGTTCGCTTATTTCACAAGAGCATTGCCTACTGCGGATGAGAAAAAATGGAGCGCTGAAATGCTTCATAAGGCCGGTGATTATGCTCAGCAAGCCGGAATAATGTTAGCGCCAGAAGCATTAAATAGGTTTGAATGTTATTTGGTTAACACTATGTTTGACTTGAAAGAATTAGTGAAGTCCGCAAATCATCCAAATGTGGGTGCTATTTATGATACTCACCACGCCAATATGGAAGAGAAAAGTCAGCGCGAAGCCATTCATAAAATAGCTCCCTATTTAAAACACGTCCATATAAGTGAGAATGATCGAGGTACTCCGGGCAAGGGCCAAATTAGTTGGGATGAAGTTTTTGATTCACTTAGGTCGATTAATTACGATGGATGGCTAACTATTGAAGCTTTCTCGACTATTATACCGGAATTTGCGAATTCAATTAACGTTTGGCGTGATTTTTCGCCCTCTGACGAGATCTATCAGAAAGGATTTGAGTTCATCAAAAAGGGATGGGGTAAAGCTTAAAGTTATTAATTATTATGGGTAATTATGCCGAATCAAGTGGGGCAAAAATTTATTTTCAATTGCGGGGTCAAGGGGACCCGTTGGTTCTTATTATGGGCTTTGGAGCTGAGGGGAAGGTTTGGGAAAAGCATGTGGCCAAATATGAAATGCATTTTAATTGTATTTTAATTGATAACAGGGGAGTTGGCCTTTCTGATCAGCCGATAGGTCCCTATACCACTGAAATGATGGCCGATGATACAATTGCTGTTATGGATCATTTAGGTATTGAAAAAGCAAGAGTGGCAGGCATTTCAATGGGAGGCGCAATTACACAGCAGTTGGCTCTAAATTATGCTAATCGAGTGCGCAGCATGGCACTGATTAGTACATGGCCAAGATTTAATAATTATGCGAAAACTGTTTATGAAAACCTGAAAAAATTGAGGGTAACAAGTAGGGCTAATGATTTTATGGAATTATTGCAACTGTGGATTTTTGCACCGCCTTTTTATGAAAATGGTATGAACGAGCTCAGACTAGGACAGGAGGGAGCAGCATCCAATTTAAACCCTCAAACTCAGGAAGGTTTTGAGGGACAACTAGATGCTTGTATCCATCATGATACTGTTTCAAGGCTACCAGAAATCAATATTCCAACACTTATTACAGTTGGTAACATGGATATTTTTACTCCTCCTGAATTTTCAAAAATGTTACATAAAGGAATAAAGAATTCAAGCTATATATCATTTCCAGGCGGGGGACATGTTCATCATTGGGAGGATTTAGAAAAGTTCAATAAGGTCACTAAAGAATTTTTTATGCAGAATTAACATTCATGATTTTAAAAATAAAAATATATGAGAACAAATATAATAATAGCTACATTTCTGGTGGCGATGAGGATTAATTGTGGTAATGTATATTGTATCGACAAAGAAGAAAATAATCAGGTGAAAGAGTGGCTCGTTTACGAAGGAAGAGATGACATGCCTAATATTATTCTCATATCAGGTGATGAGGAGTATAGGTCTGAAGAGGCGTTACCTCAACTGGCAAAAATATTGTCTTTAAAACATGGATTCAATTGTACCGTATTGTTTGCTCAGGATAAAGGTGAGCCAGGAATTGTAAATCCTAATAATTTGAATAATATTCCTGGTTTGGAAATGCTTCAAAATGCTGATATGATGATAATATTTACCAGATTTAGAGCCTTGCCTGACGAACAAATGCAATACATTGATGACTACCTAAAACTTGGAAAACCGGTTTTGGGTATAAGAACATCGACTCATGCTTTTAACTTTTCTGAAATAGATTTTGATTCGAAATTCGTACACTATGGAAACTTTTATGATGAGGATGATGAGTGGAAAGGTGGATTTGGTCGTGCTATACTTGGGGAGAAATGGATTTCTCATCATGGAGAGCATCGTCACCAAAGCACACTAGGGATTAAAGCATCTGGTGCAGAATCACATCCAATTTGGAATGGGATAAACGAAGGTGATATCTGGGGGCCAACTGATGTGTATGGTGTCAGATTACCTTTGCCAGGAGATTCTCAACCTATAGTATTGGGACAGGTCATGAATAGAACTGGGGAATATGATAAAAAAGATAGGCTTTATGGCATGAAGATTACAGATTCTGAGTTAGCAGGTTTGGAAGAGGAAGAAGAGGAGGGTGAAAAAATTGAAATCAACAAGAATGATCCAATGATGCCAATCGCGTGGACCAAAAGTTATCAATTACAAAGTGGTAAAAAAGGGAAAGTATTTTGCTCCACGATCGGTGCTTCAACGGATTTATTGTTCACGGGTACTAGGAGACTATTGGTTAATGGTGTTTTTTGGTGTCTCGAAATGAAAGTACCCCAAAAGGCTAATGTGGATATTATTGATAATTATGATCCCAGTCCTTACGCTTTTCATAAGGAGAAATATTGGCTAAAGAAAAAACTTACCATAGCTTCATTGGAGTAGGTTTTTTTTAAGACAAATCTTTTAGCACTAAACTTTCTTAAAAAGCTGGTAATGCTGAATATTAATTGTGCAGCGATTATATTTCATTTGATAGAATTATTTTTGTTAGGCAATAAATTTTTTGGTATAGTGCAAAAAAAGGAAATTAAGATTTATAAAGTCATAATTTGATAACAAAACGCGGAATTTATGTGTTGGCCTTCTTAGATTATTGCCCAAAAAAACTCATTATTGTTACCGGATAAAAATTAATAATTTCCAAAAATATATTTGAAAAAATTATAACAAGTGAAAAATACCTTTTTTAAATTGTTTTTTATTGAATGAAAACTGTTTCATTAAAGACTGTTTTAGTTATCATGATTTTCACTCGGTCATTGGCATTTGGTTATTGCCAAAGTTTTGAAATAGTTCAAGATTTTGAAATTCAAAATGATTTGCGCAGTGTAAACGGTGTATCAGTCGCAGATTATGATCTTGATGGAGACCTTGATTTATTTTTAGTCGCTGCAACAATTTTTGATGAAAGTGATCCTTTGACCTGGAGTAGATTAATGCGAAATGATGGAGAGCAGGGCTATTCTGATGTAACCTTAGCAGCTGAACTTATTAATTATAAAGCCTTGCACCATAAAGGAATGGTGATGGGCTCAAAAATGGGAGCCAGTTGGGGAGATTATAATAATGATGGCTATCCAGATATTTTTTTAACTAATTTCGGTCTGGATGAATTGTGGCGTAATGATGGGAATGGTAAGTTCATTAATGTTACGCAGTCCTCAGGAGTACAAGGTTGCCAATTTTGTTATAGTACTACCGGTCTGTGGTGGGATTATGATTTGGATGGAGATCTAGATCTATATGTGTGCGATTGGATTAGAGAAAATCGATTTTATCGAAATGATGGAGAGGATACTTTCGTTGATATTACCATGCAATTGGGTTTAGGAGATGATAGAAATTCCTTTTCAGCTCTGCCTTTAGATATTAATTATGATGGCCTTGTCGATTTATATGTTGCAAATGACGCCCAGGAGAATGGATTATATTTAAATAATGGTGATGGAACTTTTTCAGATTGGGCACGGCCTTATGGCCTGGATAATGATGGGAATGGAATGGGAATGGATGTGTGTGATTATAATAATGATGGACGTTTTGATATATACGTGACGAATATTTTTAGTTTTGAACCGAATGCTTTTTTTGTTAATAATGGAGATGGCGTATTTTCAAATGAGTCGATTTCTTTGGGAATAGATGATACTGGTTGGGGCTGGGGAGTAAGATTTTTTGATGCCGATCACGATCTCGATGAAGACTTATACGCGGTAAACGGTTATACCTCTGAGATGGCAAAAGATGATCGTAATACTTTTTTCTTGAATGATGGGGATGGGTTTAAAAATATCTCAGCGGAGCTTGGTGTGGATAACATTAACTACGGTATGGGTCTTGAAGTTTTTGATCATGATGGAGATGGAGATTTTGATATGATTGTTGGAAATCGTGATGCACCATCAAGTCTATATAAAAACACCAATATTGAATCTTCAAACATCGCAAATAATTGGCTCCAAATAACTCTTGAAGGAACGATCAGTAATCGAAATGCCTTTGGATCAAAAATTAGAATTACCTGTGACGGGGAGGATTACTATCGATATTACACAGGAATGAACTTATTTGGACAAAGTATCAAATCCAATCATTTTGGACTTTCCAATCATACTTCTGTCGATCAAGTTGAGGTGACCTGGCCTGATGGTAGCATTGAAATTTTCACCAATGTTGAAGCTAATCAAGTACTTCACATAAAAGAAAATATCAATAATAAAATCATTAATGAGATTACTGAAAAGACTATTTCATCGGTAGATATATTTCCAAATCCCTTTACCGATAAGTTGATTGTGGAGTTTAACAAAGTTGACTTCAGTTTTTTTGAATTAAAAATTTTTGATACTTCGGGTAGAGAGGTATTTAATAAGCCGATTAAAAAGGGTGGAAAAACGAATTTTGAGCTTCATTTTAATGATGATGCTAATTTAAGTCCAGGGGTTTATTTCTACACATTAATCACCGATAATACCTTTTACTCCGGAAAAATAATCCAAAGATGATTGATACACAGATTTGGTATTTATGATTATAATCTAACATTTAGAGAGTATTTTTTTGATCAATTTTAATTAAAGATTTGATTTCGGAATATATGTATGGACGTTTAAAATTTTTGGTAATTGTTGCCTTTGTATTTTCTTCTAGGTCTTGGCTTAAATCTCAAAGCTTTGAGCCACATATTGGGTTTGGAGCTGTTAGTGAACTTAGAGATTCAAACGGCGTTTCTGTCGCAGACTACGATCTGGATGGAGATATGGATATATTCCTTGTTAGTATACATAAATTTCAGCAAGGCAATAGTCAGACCTGGAGTAGATTAATTCGAAACAATGGACAAGGTAAATTTGAAGATGTCACAGAAGAATCTAACCTTTTTTTTCAAAATGGAACTTTAAGGAAAGGTTGGATGGGCGACAGAATGGGAGCCAGTTGGGGGGACTATGATAATGATGGATATCCCGATTTATTCCTATCAAATGATGGACTAGATGAACTTTGGCACAACGAAGGCAATGGTCAGTTCAAAAATGTTACTTATGGCTCTGGTACTAATGGTTGTTTGGATTGTTACAGTTCAAATGGTCTTTGGTGGGACTATGATCTTGACGGAGATCTAGATTTATATGTTAGTGATTGGCTTAAAAAAAATCGTCTGCATAGAAACGAAGGTAATGGTACTTTTGTTGATATGAGTGAGTTTGCCGGGCTTGACGATGAAGGAAATACTTGGGCAGCAATTCCTATTGACATCAACAGGGATACTTTTCCTGATCTATACGTTGTGAATGATTTCGGCGAAAGTCGTCTTTTTATTAACAGTGGGAATGGTAAGTTTAGCGATTCAACAAGGTACTATAGATTGGATAATTTAGGTGATGGAATGGGTATAGATGTTTGTGATTATAATGGTGATGGCAACTTTGATATTTACGTTACCAATATTTATGATCGTTTACCAAATCCTTTTTTTGTTGGCTCAGAGGAGGGCATATTCACAAATAGAGCATCTGAACTGGGAATTGAAAATACTGGTTGGGGCTGGGGAGCACGGTTCTTTGATGCTGATAATGACCTTGACGAAGATTTGTATGTTGTCAATGGAATGAAAGTTATCAATGGAAGAGGTGACCAAAATGTATTTTTTGAAAATGAAGATGGAGTATTTAATAATATTTCTCAAAGCTTAGGTGTTAATAGTATCTCAATTGGAAGGGGTCTAGAGGTTTTTGACTATGACAATGATGGTGATATGGATATGCTGGTAGGCAATAGAGGCACAAATCTTGTGTTATATAAAAATAAGATAATTCAGACAGATGATCGAAATAAGAATTGGATTCAAATTGAACTAGAAGGTACAGAAAGTAATAAGAATGCCTTTGGATCAACAGTTGAAATTAATCTTCGTGGTAAACGTTATTATAGGCATTATTCTGGAGCTAACTTGTTTGGCCAGAGTATAAAGCCTATTCATTATGGATTGGCTCATCATGATTTTATCGATGAAATATCCGTTACTTGGCCATCAGGTAAAAAGGAATATTTCCCTTCAGTGTCTGCCAATCAGCTGGTGAAATTAATAGAGGGAGATTCAAAATTATACAGTACCAATTTGCTTTTGGGAATTGATGATTCTAATAAACTGATTAATATCTATCCTAATCCATTCGAAAATCAAATCACTTGCAACTTCAGTGAAAAGATCTCTGAAACACTAAATTTTAGTATATTGAATACATTGGGGCAAATTGTTTATGACCAAATTTTACAAAAAACCCATTCTGCTACTTTAGATTTATCAAATATCAACCTCAGGTCAGGTCTTTATTATTATCAATTTAAAAGTGGAAAAAATACGATTACAGGTAAGCTATTAAAAAGATGAGAAGAATTTCATCTGTCATTATTATTTTGTTTATTTTTCAACATTGTCTGGCTGAAAAAACATATGATTCTGGTTTTTATGCCTATTATACTAAGGTCAATTACGGTGAACCTTGGGAAAGACATTCCTTAACGTCAAAATATGCAGATTTAATTATTAAATTGCCTGAGGGGCATATTATATTTCATAGATCATCAAGTTATCTTCCAAAATGGGTAACAAAAGCTGGAAAATGGGATTTCGATGAGATAGTTGAGCGTAATGGTGATGGATCAGATATTCGGCCAGATAAAAATAATATTTATTCTTACGTGCGATTAATTGAAAATAATTCCGACTCCATCGTCGTTCATTGGCGCTACTTTCCTCAATTTACACTTGGTAGTCATTCTTTGCCAACTGGTGGTAATGTTGATTTTGACGGAGTAGTTCATGAATATTTCATCTTTTTTCCTGATGGAAAGGTGAGGCGAATTATACGCGAAGGCACAAAAAAACTAAAGGATTGGCAAGATCCTGCCAATAGAACAGTTCAGCATATCAACCTAAGGAAAAATGGTATTAATGTAATTCAATCCTCATCGGCACGTTTGAGTAAAATGGCAGAAGAAAAAATAAAAGGTACTTTAATCAACCGAATTGAAAGGGACATTAAGCCAACTTATTCCTGGCATTTTGATGAGGGCTTGGAGCAGCGCGTATATGAAGAAGTTGATATTACTTATGAAGAAGTATCAAAATATCTTAGTCGAATAAGTGGGCCAAAAACTATTTGGAAAGCGGGGGTTTCGGGATCAGCTTTGGCTTTTGATGGATATAATTCAAAGGTACAAGGGCCTAATATCAAATTACCTAAGTTTGGAGATGATGGTGGATTTTCTGTCGAGGCATGGGTCGCTCCTGGTGCTTATTCTATTTGTAAATGGACAGCTATCGCCCATCAGTCTCAGTGGGAAGCAGATGTTCGTGAGAATATTTTTCAACAGAGAAACTGGGGTAAAATGCAACTAGGAGAGAGGTTGAAAAAGGGCTATTTTCTGGGTATTGATGAATTTGGACGTCCAACTGTTATCATTGCGATCAATAATAGTCCAATAATTGTAACATCGCCTGAAGCAATTCCACTTAATAAGTGGTCTCATGTAGCTTTTACATATGTGAATGAGGGAATGCTCTACTTATATGTGAATGGTAAACTTATAGATTTTGTGAATTTTTCTGGTCAGATAACGCCTGCTGATGATAATAATTTTGTAATTGGGAAAAATGATGAATCAATCGGTTATGTATCACAACATGTGGTCAGGACTTACTCTACATTTCCTTCACACTTAGGGTTTGAGGGACTAATAGATGAAGTAAATTTATATTTAGAACCGCTATGGCATAAGAGTATGCAGTTATTATACAATGCATCTAAACCAGAAGAACTTGATGCAGATGTACAATCTAGAATTCTTCCAGGTGCAGTGGGAAAGGCATTAAAGTTTGGAGCCAGTTATACTTATTTAAAGTATCACGAGCTATGGGATAATATGTGGCGAGAACCTGAGCATCCAGATATAGTTGTAAAATTTGATCTTATGCCAACTAGTGTAGTGTTTTGGCGAGGTTCGAGAAGTCCGGGATGGGTTACCGAGAATAATAAATGGATATCTGATCAGAGTACAGAATTGACTGATTGGCATTGGGACGATAAAAGTGAGGGTGCCGAAAGTTGCAGTGAGCACATGTCCGATTACCAAGGTCGCCACTCACATGTAAGAATTATTGAGAATACAGATGCTCGGGTGGTTATACACTGGAGATATGCATCAGTAGATGTACTGTATAAGCATCCAAATACTTGTCGGAATCCAGAAGATTGGGGTGTTTGGACAGATGAGTATCTCACTATTTATCCTGATGGGGTAGGAGTCCGACTTGTTGATATGCATGATGGTCAAGACTTTTATCATACAGCTGAGGGTAGTGAAATTGGTTTCCACGACACGCAATTTTTCTCAGAGGCTGGCACAAAACCTGAAGACAATATTAATCTACAGTCTTTGACTATTGTTTCATCTAAAAATAAGATAACTGAGCTTGATTGGAGCCAATCTCATCCAGAAGGTACATTTGACGCTCAGGCTATATGGATAAATCTTAAATCTGATTATAAGATCTTTGAAATATTTCCTCTTAATTCGAATATCTCCGTTTGGGCTGGTGAGGAAAAAACTTCTTATTCAAAATATTCTGCATGGAATCATTATCCAGTAACACAGGCGCCATGCGACGGTAGATTTAGTATGGTTTCTGATCGCGTGACTCATTCTGCATTGGGTGCGGTCGACAATCTCAAAGGGAAAAAGTTACTTTATGGCTTTACTAATAAGGACGCTAAATCATTAATACCTTTGGCCAGATCTTGGAATGTTGCTCCTAATATTGTCAAGTTAAAAGGAGGGGAATCCTCTGGATATGACAAAGGTCAAAGGGCTTATCAAATAGCTGCAAAATACGACAAATTATCATTTATTTTGGATGCCTCAAAAAATTCCCCAATTGTAAATCCGTCTTTTGTACTTGCTGGCTGGGATAGTAAAGCGAAAGTGAAAGTAGATGGTGCATATATAGGCTCTGATAAAAAAATAAGACAAGGACTTGTACGCGATACCAATGGAGAACTACAATTGGTGGTTTGGATGGAGTTGACCTCTGAACAACCTGTGGAAATCAGTTTCGATAAAAAGTAATATATGAGCAGTGACCAAATAACAAATCAATTAAAGATTATGAAAATAGCTGTGACATTTGCTCTCATCATTGTCTTTTCGCTGGCGTTTGTGCTGGAGTTAAAAGGGCAAGAGGACAGAAAGGAATCGGTTTCGTCTTCCCTGGTGGGCCATACTCTGACTATAGAAGATGATGGAGAAGAATTTACATTGATTTTTAAAAAAAATAATGAGGTGTTTATTTCTGGTTCTGAATTTGGTAATGGGGTAGAAGCAATCTACGAACAAGAAGATGATGAAGTGATTCTTCAAATTGGGGATGAGGAGATTTTACTCATATATGATGGCGAGCGCCTTGAATTTGATGAAGAAGAGTACTACCCGGAAGGATATGGCATTTCTTCGGTGGGTATCGATGCTTACCAGGCGCGCTTATTCATAAGCTCACGGGGTGATACAATACGGTATAGATTATTTATTCCAAATGATTATGATGAAGATGGGCTATATCCCCTTGTACTCTTTCATCACGGAGCTGGAGGTATTGGTAATGACAATATTCGGAATTTAGAAGGGCCAGTTCCGCGTGAATGGGCCGGTCCGGAGAGGCAGGCTGACAACCCATGCATCATTGTTGCACCACAAATACCACCCAACCAGAAAAGAGCTTTAAGCGGACGCCCCAGGACAGATATTATGAGAGATAATATTCAGACTATCCACGAAATACTTGATGCACTGGAAGAAGAATACGCTATCGATAAAAACCGTGAATATGTAACGGGGTTATCCATGGGCGGCGAATGCACCTGGATGTCTATGATAGAGCGGCCTGATCGCTTTGCTGCTGCTGCACCTATTTGTGGTGGTGACTGGATAATTGGCATGAGCGCTGAAGAGCGAGGTAAAAAATTTGCGCAGCTTCCAATGTGGATTTTCCACGGTGAAGCTGACGACGTAGTCTCTGTAGATGTTTCAAGGGAGGCTGTCAAAGCGCTGAAATCCGCAGGTGGCAATCCAAGATATACTGAATACCCTGGTGTAGGACATGATAGCTGGACAAGGGCTTATAGAGAAACAGAATTTATTGAATGGCTGTTTGCACAATCCCGCTAGAATAGACTGCGAAATGGGTGTTTGGCAAAAAAATGCTGATTAAATGAAATATTAATTTTTTGAACAGAGGGATAGCATGACAAACATGGCAATTGGAAGCTTACTAATTTATTTATTAGTGACAGGTTGTAATACGAATACAGATAAGACGATGGTCAGTTGGGTTGAAATAAAAGATTTGGGTGTCCAGGGTGGTTCAATTTTTACTATTCAGTCAGGTGAAAAGTTTGATGGTATAGTTTTAGGTGCAATAGAGTCAGGAAAATGGGTTGCAGGAAGCGAAGACAAAAAACGAAGTACTTTTGAATTAAATAATATCAAAGCTGAGACAGAAGCAAGTATTGGAAAGCTGATTCAGATGGCTATTGTTTATAAAGGCAATGAGATAATAATTTACAGAAATGGGGAACTATATGCCACAAATAAATCTGAGAACATCGATTTATTGAGAGTGGAAGATAATATTGTTGTATTTGGGGCTCGACATAATGATGAGGATGACTATATCAATGTGGAAATTGAAGACGCAAGAATTTATAGTTTAGCGCTTACATCTGCACAACTCAAGTTACTTAAACCAAATGAACCATCAAAGATTGAGCCTTATGCATGGTGGGATTTTGAAGGAGAAAAAATCAAAGAAAATACCGGTCGTTATAATTTAAATTTATTCAGGGAGGGTGCAGAAATTCGTGATGGAAGATTATTTATTGGTAAATGGGGAGTCATGACTGCCTTAAAGGAATTTGTTGAAGAAAAACCAAAATGGCCTGATAATCCTCCCGATAATTGGCTGACTTTCCACCTTGCACACCCTGGACCGGGAGACGGTTTTCCCGGCGATCCGAATCCAATGTACTATTACAAAGGACGCTACCACCTCCATTATATTTATGACAATAACTATGGACCTGCTTATGCACATGTTTCAAGCACCGACATGGTTCTCTGGAAGTGGCACCAAACTGTTCTTACGCCACCCCTTACTGGGCATGGAATGTATAGCGGAACAGGATTTTTCACTAAAGATGGTAAACCAGCAATGATTTACCATGGTGAAGGTTCAGGTAGTAATATGATCTCATATGCGCTGGATGATAATCTTGATGAATGGTCGAAACCGGAACCAATTGTTTCAATGGATGAAAATGGAGAAGTACATGAAGATTATTGGGATCCTGACATATGGGAAATTGACGATACCTATTATGCATTATCCGGAGGAAAGGAGCCAAGTCTGATGAAATCAGCTGATCTTAAAAATTGGAAACATCTTGGAAAACTGCTGCACAATGATTTTCCAGAGGATATTGGCATTCCTAGGGAGGAAGATATTTCATGTGCGAATATTTTTCAGATCGGAGATAAATGGATGCTCCTTTGTATAAGTCACCGCATAGGCTGCCGATATTATCTTGGTGATTTCGTAGATGAAAAATTTCTTCCAGATGAACATCACTTGATGAATTGGACAGATACCAATTGGGAGGATTTTAGCAATCTGTCTTACTTCGCACCCGAATCAATGATCTCTGAAGACGGCAGGCGTGTTATGTATACGTGGCTCATTACTGATGTTAAACCAACCGGTGTACAGGGACTGCCTCGTGAACTTGAACTCCCAGAAGACGGAGTTCTTCGCATTAAACCTCTAAAAGAACTAGAGTCTCTTAGATACGATGAGATTAGCTATGAAGATAAAACTATCCGTAAAGGATTGAGCTTTTTACTTGATAAAGTAGAGGGCGATGCTGTTGAACTTGAAATTGTATTCGAAGTGCCGTTACCAAAAGAATTTGGTATAAATATGCTGGGGAACGAGAAGGGAAATGAAGAACTGAATATTACATATGGCAAGGGACAAAAAGAACTGCGTGTCGGTAAAATCAATCCGCCGTTTGGACTATATGATGGTGAAGATCTCACGCTTAGAATTTTTATTGATAAGAACTTAATAGAAGTTTTTGCCAACGATCGCCAAGCTGCAGTTGTTTCCCATCCAAGTATCCGAAAGAATCCAAATATCAAAATATTCACTAAAGATAAAGATCTTGTTGTTAAAGAGATACATGCATGGAAGATGAAATCAATTTATGAATTGAGCTCAGGTTATTAGCTACTCGTTACCACAGAATTAGGAAAACGATCTTGAATGCTAAATAAGGATTTGAGACTTTCTAAAAAAGTAATACTTGAAATGAAATTGAAAACCTTAATAATTTATCAGAAGACAACTGTTTTTGCCTTACTTGTCATTTTAATGGCCTGCTCAAAACGAAAGCCCATGGAAGTTGATGCCAAAACAGTAGAAGGGCAAATTTTACTTACCATGGATCAGTGGGCGGAAGCTCTCACATCGGGTGATATTGAGAAGACAATGACATTTTACTCCGAAAACTTCGCCGGTACTGAAGCAAAAGATAAAGAGGGAGTGAGTGAATTGCTTAATGAAGCCAAGTCCTATGGCATGTTACTGTTATTGGAAATCAATTTGAGGACTACGGATTTAAAGGTTGAAGGAGATACGGCGGAAATCGTCATTTATAATGAAGAAGGAGAGCTGGAAATGGACTTTGCACTCGCGAAGGAGGGAAATGACTGGCGAATTATTGGTATACCCTCTGAGACCTGTAGCTATGATGACTATAGTGAACCTTTTGGTAATGAATGTATTAATATGGGAGGGTATTACCGTTGTTGGGATATTTTTATTCCGAAGAATTTAGCAAACAAAGCGCCGTTGGTTCTTGATTTTCATGGTTGGACCGAAAACGCGTCACATCAGCGTTCAATATCTGGATTTGAAGCTCTTGCGCAATCGGAGGGTTTTATAGTAGTATGGCCTCATGGGTTATGTAGTTCTTGGAATGCGGGGCCCCTATGTTGCGCTCCGGCTTCAAATAATGAAATTGATGACATAGGCTTTGTTAGAAAAATGATTGAGGAATTAGTAGATATACATAATATAGATGAAAGTCGTATTTATTTAACTGGGCTTTCTAATGGCTGTGCCATGGCACAGCGAATAGCCAATGAAGCAAGCAATTTAGTAACCGCTGCAGCATGTATGTCACTTCATCTTTTGACTGAAATAGATGCTGATTATGCCGCAGTACCGGTAATGACAATTATGGGGACAAACGACGATTTATATCTTGCAAATGAAGAAATGCCTGGAGCAGTTGAGAATTTTGAGCGCTGGAGGCAAATGAATAATTGTCAGGGAGCTTACGAAGTGACTTGGAGTTCAGGTGTTAGCGTCACCTGGACATATAAAGATTGTGATAACCAAACGGAAGTAGCGTTGGTGATCATTGATGATGGTGGTCATATGCTGTATCAAGGTGAGCAAACCAATATTAACACGACCCAATTGGCCTGGGATTTTATGAAAAAATTTAAAAAATGAGAGATCTAATACAAATACTTATGTTGGTGGTAATTTTTTTTAGTTGCAACTCGTCGGATAAAAAAGCAAAGAACATTGATTCTGAATGGCCAAACAGTCAGCAAAAAAGCGATGAATCTAATTATGAGGAGTTCATGGAAAGGTTAAAGGAAAATGAGCCCTATATTGGGTTTTTTGCTGCCGAAAAAAAATATATAGGGACAAAAACCCCTAAATATTTAGAAGCAAGAAAGATATGTTTTCAAGGTATAAATGGATCAAAAGATGAGCCATTAAAATTTGTAGATTCTTTCATTGAGATATGTCTTGATGAAGGGTTGGTGAAACTAGAAGAGCTGGAAACTTGGGAAAATATTTTGACAACACTTAGCTACGAAATGTATCCAAATATGCCAATTTTTAATTTTACGACAGATCAGATAATTGAGTACCGAGACCTCACTTATACCGAATATCCAAATAAAAAACTGAAACTTGATCTTTTTATTCCCAAAAAACCAATTAAAATACCTATTCCTGTAATTGTGTGCATTCATGGAGGA
Organism: uncultured Marinoscillum sp.; assembly: GCA_902605755.1. Taxonomy (GTDB): domain Bacteria; phylum Bacteroidota; class Bacteroidia; order Cytophagales; family Cyclobacteriaceae; genus UBA4465. The sequence goes on from CACLDR010000009.1 coordinate 31,826, forward strand.
GGCTTTGTGGTCAATAAACGAATCTGGTTCGAGCCCTTTGCTATGTATTTGGCAGCTAATGGACTTGCTGCTTTAACTATTGATTACCGAAAGATTACTGCGGTAAAATTAAAGGATATTGTTAGCGATTCCAAGGCAGCCGTCCGATGGGTGCGAGCGAACGCGGAAAACTATAATATTGATCCCGATAAAATTGGAGCACTTGGAGCATCTGTCGGAGCGCATCTGGTGGCACTCTAGGCACAACAGGGGAAATTCCAGAATTAGAAGGGACTGGAGGAAATCCTAATTTCTCAAGTAAAGTACAAGCCGTTTTCAGTATTGCGACTCCCGCTTTTGGTCCAATTACAAGTTCTGAGTGGATTTCAATGTTTGGTTTAGTTGAACAAGAGTTTCATCTACTTTCTCCTTATCACAATATAGATCAATCTTCAGCACCTATATTTCTTCTTCATGGCACTGAGGATGAAATTGTACCTCCTGAGAATGCCCAAGAGATGTATGATAAGTATAAGAAATTGGGTTTGAATGTTAAATTAGAATGGGTTCCTGGTCGTGGTCATGATTTCTATGAAGGAAGCGATTTTGCTATATCAAGAGCTGCAGAGTTCTTTATTTCTCAATTAATTCGTGAAAATTAATGCAAATCATATATATTTATAAATAATTTTTTATTCTGATTTAGTAAGTATTTTTTTATTGCTATTAGTTTTTAGAATTAAATTTTACAGTCTTTAATTCATTCATAATTACCTTTAATTTAATGAATTTGATAATCACTACTTTTTTTAAGCACCTAATCCTTTTAATGATAATGGTTTCATTTCATTTCCTGGCCTTTTCGCAGAGTTCAAAAAAACTGAAGGTAGTGTTTATCACAGGAGGTGATGAGTATCAGTCTAGGGAGAGAATGAAACCATTCGCTAAAACGCTCGAAAAGGATTATGGTTTCGACGTAATTTATATTGAGGATGAAGCACCAGGTGCAGATATGGATCCAGATAATGATCCTAAACCCACAGTTTTAAAAGATGCTGAAAAAATAAGGGACGCTGATTTGATGGTTGTATTTATGCGCTTCAGAAATTGGGAGTCCAAATCATTGGCGCACTTTATGAGTCATTTTGAGGAGGGTAAGCCAGCCGTCGCCATTAGAACAACCACGCATGCATTTTGGAAAGACCGAACTTTTGCACCTAAATACTTTGGAGGTCACTACAAAACACATTACACTGATCGTATTGTATGTCAAGTAAATCCTGTGCATGCGGAGCATCCCATGGTAAGAGGAGTAGAGCGTAAATGGGGTGATGGTGAGGGGCCTTATGTTTCTACACCGTTAACTGAAGGCGCCACTCCGGTAGTTTTTTCATATGGTCACTGGAGAGATCACGACAGAAGTCCAGGGATTGGAAATGATAGTTACGATTCTCCCAATTATCCTGTCGCTTGGGCATTTAATGATGAAGGTGCTAGAAGAGCTATGATCACTTTAGGGAGTTATCGTTCAGGAGATTTAAAAGCTGATTATTTTAAAAATTTATTCTATAATTCTGTTTTTTGGTCCTTAGGTTATGAAATACCAAAAAATGGAGTATTATCGGAGGGTAAAACATTTAAAATGGTTGAAGAGATGGTAGCCTATCAACCGAAAAAAATTGATATACCTAAAATTTCAGAATATACGCTTGAAGAGGGTTGGGAGTTTCTTTTCGATGGAAAAGATTTATCAAAGTGGAAGCATTATGATGTTACAATTGCCCCATCCTCTGTCTATTTAGATTATAGAGCAAAATCTGAAGGACCTATCGATTATGCATTGTCACCAGCCAGATGGGAGGTGAAGGAAGGTACCACCGTTGCGCGTCCTGGTTTTGGAGATATTATTACAAAAGAATACTATAGTAACTATAGACTTCGTTTTGATTACCTAATTCCGAAATATCCCGAATGGGTAACCGGTGAATGGAGAGGCAATAGTGGAGTTTTCATAAATGGGTCATGGGAAATATCTATTTTGGATACTTATGGTCAGGAAGCCTCAGACCGTTCAAACGGAGCTATTTACAGGGATAAAGCGCCAGATTTTGAAGCATCAAAGCCTGCAGGCCAATGGCAAACTATGGAAATTGAGTTTATGAATGGATTGGTGACCGTCTTGTTAAATGATGTTAAAATTCATGATAAGGTAAAAGTTGGCAGACCAACCTTTTTGGGATTTCCAGCGGCTCAATCCTTTGCTGAAATCAGCTTTGACAGCTTCATGGGAATAGTATCTAAAGGTCCTATTCGATTGCAGGGGGAGAATTCGGAAGTTCGATTCGCTAATATTGCTATAATGCGACTTTATAATGACGATGAGGAGGATGACTAGTTCGAGCGTACCTACAAAATAAAATTCCATAATTTAAAATTTATATCAATCTAAATCTGCTTACGGTTTATGCGTGAAAAAAATGAATTCAATTAATTTTATTTTATTGATTTTTTTTGGTCTGTTTAGTTCCCCTATTTTTGCTCAAGATTCAAGACCAAATGTAGTTTTTATCGCTGGAGAGGAGGAATATGGTGCTCATTGGACTTTGCCTAAAATAGCTGATGATCTAGAAAGGAGATTTAATATTCACTCTACAGTAATACACTCTTGGCGCTCTGGAGCGCATGATTATGATATGCCAGGAGAAATTGAGATTCCAGAATACGAAGAAATTAAAAATCTGGAAATTATTAAAGATGCAGATTTAGTTGTTATGCATATTCGTTTTAGACTTCTGCCTCCGGAGCAACTACAGGTTTTTCAAGATTATTTTGATTCTGGTAAACCCGCTATCGCATTTAGGACTACCAGTCATGGTATGTGGGCGAAAGATCAAAAAGGTTGGTTTGTTCCCTTTTTCGGGGGTCACTACAAAGGACATATGCCCAATACAGCAGGAACTACCACAATAGTACCTGCTGAGCAAATCGATCATCCAATTTTAAGAGGGGTACCCAAGAAAAATGCTATGAATGACGTCATGGGGATTTATATCACTGCTCCACTTAATGATTCTGCCATCCCATTAATGCTTGGAAAAACAGGATTAATTGGACCTGCACAACCTGTGACTTGGACAAATGAATATCAAAAAGGGCAGAAAATATTTTACACCTCGCTAGGTGGTTTGGAGAGTTTTGTGGATCCCGGGTTTCTGAATATGGTGTACAATGCCGTGTATTGGGCCCTTGATAGAGAAGTACCCGACAATGGAGTATTGGGGATAGACAACCTTTCTTATTGGGAGGAAGAAGCTCCATTTGAAAAATATGGATTTGGAGCTTTAAATGAAAATCCATTTGAACTTTTAGAGGAGGATTTAAGGTTGGAAAATCGTATCGTTCTTGATTGGGAATTTAAACCATCAAGTCCCCCCAATCCTCCAAAAATGAACATACCCAAAGATGCTATAGTCCTTTTTGATGGTCAAGATCTGTCTAAGTGGAAACATTGGGATTTAAGTGCTGATCCAATTGCGATGCTACCTGACGCTCGAGCCGTATCGCCCTCTAAAACATTTCCAAATGCGAGGTGGAATATTATCGATGGAGCTGTTGAAGCAAGGCCGGGCTTTGGAAGCATTTTAACTAGAGAAGTTTTTGGTAATTATAAATTACATTTGGATTTTTTGATTCCAAAAGAACCGGAATATATCCCATCGGGATACAAAGGTTCGGGCAGCATATACCTTGACGGTCGGTATGAAATAAAAATTATGGATTCTTATGCAAAGGAGTTTTCGAAAGTTAGCAACGGATCGATATTTAATCAAAAAGCACCAATTTCAAATCCCTCAAAACCTGTGAATACATGGCAGTCAATGGATATAATTTATCGTCAATTTATTGGTCAAAGACCGAAGATATCTGTGATACTTAACGGGCATAAAATTCATAACAATGTTTCAATACTAAGTAGGTCTCCCTTTGCCATCCGGGAGGATGAACCCTTATATGAATCTAATTATAAGGAGGGTTCGGATATTTTCAATATGAATGTAGATTATTGGGGTGCCGATGTAAAATTCAAAACACGAACTGGAGGTTTCCTGCTTACAAATTCCCCCGATAGCAGGCCATGGAATGATGATTCAAAAGGGATAGCCATTTATGATGGTCAGCTTTGGTATAGAGATGGTTTTGAATATCGTCACGTTCAAAGAAAAAATGAAGCCCCTTTAAATGATGGTGAATGGCATGAAATTTTGATGTTTGCTGATAGCGGAAAAATCAATTTTTACATTGATGGTAAATACATGGATCAAATTAAAAATAGGGGATCTTCTATACTTAAAGGTCATATATTACGAATCGGTCAGGCAACAAAGCGTTTTAAATTGGGAGCTTCTGAGCTACCTGACCCCATAAGGGATGAAACTTTTGATGGTGAGATAGAAAGAGTGCGTTTTTTTAAAAAGGGCTTGAATGAAACAGATGAAACGTGGGCAATTTCTAAAAAATTTCTAGTACTCGATTGGAGCCCGGATAGATTGAAAAATAAGTTGCCAAAAATGGGTCCAATCAGAATACAGTCTGATCTAAGCAAGATAAGATATGCTAATATATGGCTACAGCCATTGAAAGACTGATTAATGAGAAAGAATTTTAAAAATTGTTCTATAATATTTTTATCCATATGGTTTTGCTTTCAATGTGAATACAAAGCTCCTTTTGAAACTGTTTCAGAAAAATTTAATGGAAGTTTTGAGTTAAATCAATCATCTTTAAATCAATGGGAAAATGTTGTAGGATGGAATGGTAATGAAGGAGGCGTTTCTGATGATGGTTATTTCGCACCTGTTGATGGTAAATATTATGCTGTACAGAGTGGTGGTGGAAATTGGATAACTCAAAAAGAAAACTTGATATTAGAAAAAGGTAAGTCTTATCATCTCTCAGCATGGGTGCGAAGTATCAATGGTAAGAAAAATGATGCCAGAACAACTGCTGAAATCGCATTCATCGTAGACAAAAAACCTATTCTTAAAATGGTACGCGATATAAATATTCCTTTACTAAAAGGTGTCGCTGCGATAACTCAAAATGATGATGGCGGGAATGTTTGGATAGATGGTAAATATCGCCATCAATTTTCTGATACGCATATGTACCAGCCTATTGAATCTGATCCAATAAGAGATCCTTGGCTACTTGTAAGTGAAAGTAATTACAATGATATTGATGGTTTGGGTTGGGCTGTTGGTAATGTAATAGCTGGCAAACAAAAATATATTTATGGAACGGTTTATCAAGATCAGGCATCTAATTTCTATTCTTCAATTACATTGATCAAAACTAATGGAATAGGTAGTCCTGATTATAATTGGACCGACCCAGTGATTGTTCTTGATCATAAAAAAACAGAATTTCCATGGGTATTGGACGCACACGGATATTTTGATGAGCTATCAGGAAGACTCTGGATGACTTGGGGGGGAGGTGTATGTTATATAGCTGAAATGGATCCAAATACAGGATTATTTTTGAGCTCACCTGATGAAACAGAATATGATACTCACCCTAAGGGCATACACATTCCCGTGGCCACCTGGCCTGAAACAAAAGAAGGATGGTGCGGTGATGATTGGTCAAGCTGTTGGATGGAGGGTGCCTCTATTTATAAGTTTAATGATAAATGGTATTTCCTTGCTTCCTATGGAAATCTGAGCACTAATTATACAATTAGAATGGGCAGAGGTGAAAGTCCGACCGGACCCTTTTATGATAAAAATGGCTTGGATATGATGAAATTTGACTCTGTCAGAAATGAGTTTGGAAATAGTATGCTTTTGGGTAATGAGGGAAAGCAACTGGTACCTGGTCATCCTCATATATGGGAAGAAGATAATAAATATTATTTGGGATATGATTTTCGTAAGGTTATTGGGGAGGGAGAGGTTGGAGATTACCTAGGAATTAGAAGAATATTTTGGTATGACGAATGGCCTACTGTTTGGACACCATTGAAGGTGTCATTACATGCTGATGATTTTCCAGAATTAATTGGAAAACCTTTTTTAGTAGGTTTTAGAAATAATGGAGCTAAGAATTCTATTATGGGAATAGATGCCGTTGATTTGGTAATTAAACGAAAGTAAAGTATGAAAAAAATTATTTTTTATATGATGATTTTTAATTCTACTAGCATGTTTGCTCAGCAGTTTATAGAATTGAAAGTAGAGAATAAATATATCCATCTACCAGTTACTCATGACTATAAGGATGAAACGCGTCTCGAATTAGTTTTAAATAATAACACAGAACAGGTATTTGATATTTGGCTTGCTGATTCAGAACCTGATTTTTGGGTCTTTTTAGATGTGTCTATTTATAATCAAAAAAAAGTTATAATTCGAACACAGTATGGTGATGAACGAAAAGGGCTTAACCTTATTTACCAGTCAGATAATCGAGATTACTTGAAAAATGTCTATAAAGAAAAATATCGACCCCAGTTACATTTTTCTAGCATGAGAGGTTGGAATAATGATCCCAATGGGCTTATTTATTACGATGGAGAATATCACCTTTTTTATCAGCATAATCCATATGGATCGGCATGGGGGAATATGCATTGGGGACATGCTAAAAGCAAGAATTTACTTAACTGGGTTCAATTATCTGAGGCATTGTACCCTGATGAGATAGGTGTTGCTTATTCCGGATCAGCAGTTATCGATTACGAAAATACTTCAGGATTCAAAACTGGAAATGATGATTTAATGGTAGCTATATACACGACTACTTGGTTTCCTGATAGGTATGAGGAGTCTAATCCTGGACAAAAGCAACTCGAGACTCAAAGTTTAGCATATTCAAATGATAAGGGCCTTACATGGACTAAGTACAAAGGGAATCCTGTTATCGGAGATAGAAGAGAGCTTCTGGGCAGTACAAATAATCGTGATCCTAATGTGTTCTGGCATGAAACAACAGATAAATGGGTAATGATACTTTTTGAAAGAATAGGTATGTCTATTTTCACTTCGGATAATTTAAAAGATTGGAAATATGAAAGTCATTTTGAGACATTTTGGGAGTGTCCTGAGCTATTTGAATTGCCTATAGATGAAGATTCAAATAATACTAAATGGGTAGTGTACGATGCGGGGGGCGATTATGTTTTAGGAGACTTCGATGGGAAAGAATTTAAAATCACCTCTGGTGCGCATAACTATATTGATGGAGAGTTCTATGCGGCTCAAACTTTCGAAAATATACCTTCTTCAGATGGAAGAAGAATACAAATCGGATGGGCAACTATTCCAACACCTGAAATGCCTTTCAACATGATGATGGCTTTTCCTACTCAATTGACCCTCAAGACTGGAAAAGAGGGAGTGAGAATGTTTAATAAACCTGTAAAAGAAATCTCAGAACTCCACAAAAACGGGAAAATATTAAATAATATTACACCGCAGGATGCTAATGAAGCACTTGTAAATATTAGATCTGAGAAGCTTCATGTTAAATTTCAAATTGAGAATATCAATGCCATTATGTATACCTTCAATTTTGGGAGTGATCAACTTACCTATTCGATCAACAATAATAAGTTCATTTTTAATGATGAGGAGAAAGTGTTCAAATATCTTCCAGAGTTTGCAAGTAAGAACATGACTCTAGAGATTATTCTCGATAAAACGAGCATTGAAGTTTTTGTTGATGAGGGCCGCTTTACTATGGTTTTGCCTCGAAGTTTGGAAACAGAATATGATGGAATTTCCATTGTACCCGGTGACGAAGATCTCACTGTAAAAATTAAATCCCTTGAGGTTCACGAAATGAAATCAATATGGGACTAATAAATTATTATAAAATTAATTTTTATCTCCGCTTTGGTGGATTTGTAAACTGAATAAATGAATTATTTTAAGAATTTGGTTTAGTTTAAACTGAAAGATGGACTACTTAGTTGATTGCTTTAATAATCATAATAGTCAATTTTGGTACAGTGGAGATAAAAAATGAAATTCTGCCAATAACGGTGAATGAAATTAATTTGAGATTATCGGTGCTAGATTGGATAAATTAAACGATTAATATTAATAAAATTTTAAAATGTTGAAACATGGTTTAAGTATTTTTTTATATGAAATACTTTTTTTTAAGTAATGCATTTCTTAAGTAATAAAATGAGTTTACAAGGAACCTATGAATCACTAATACAACTTATATACGAGTATTTTAAATTTTATTTGGGCAACATTTCCATTATATTTGACAGCTTGATTATTGCAACTAAATTATGTTGGCTCTGCTCCTAATGAGAAAAAAAGTAGCACCCTTAATTAGAAACTTGACTATCAAGGAAAATTATTTTGTTAAAAAAGATTACGAACACTTCGTAACACGAGGTGTAGTCCCGGACATGTTGTTAGTTAATGGGAAATGAAAAATAATATGGTAATATGCGTTCGGTGCGTCAGTTTAACCATGCTTGAATACCTAGGCTTGAACAGTGATTGGGGCTATGTAATCGGGACAGATCTCGGTGATACAATTGACAATGAGGTATATTATTGTTTTGGACTTTTAAAATCGGTTGCTGAGCTATTTCGGATGATTTTATATGATTAAAGTTAAAATTTTATCAGAAAATAGTGAGGGATAATATTGCTGAGAGTTAATTGTTGGTTGAATGTAACCTTAATGATAACTATGATATTTTTTTTGCAAAAGGAATTAAATTTACTGATAGCGATAGATATGAAGTCAATGCCTGAGATAGCCATTACTAAAAAGAAATCAGATCGTGGGGTAGTTGATCATTTTATTGTCTACTGCAGGTACGTATTGTTAAACTTAATGGGTGATCTCTATTCTCATGACAAATGAATCTCGTAATTTTGTTAAATATTAGCTATGAAAAGTTATTAGCCAAACTTCAGGTGCTTCACGACAAGACAAATTACTTTAAGTAAAAATAGCATTAAATGATGAATAAGTATCCAAAATTACACAATGCCACTTGGCCAGGCGTCGTTGGAAAAGGAGATGACGAACCTTTTATAAGTCTTGATAAAATGATCGATTTTACCGCAAAATCAGTGGTCAATGGGCGTAGATTTGATGGAGTAGATCTATTTCTATCTGATCCTCATGTTTCGATAGATTCCACAGATGATCAATTACAAATTCTTGCGGAACAACTAAAAGGATGCAATTTAGTAGCGGGATCTTTAGTTGCGCCAGTATGGTCAGAGACCGGAGGTGGATCCGCTATGGGAAATAGCCAGGATCGTAAGAATTTTTTAAAACAGGTTAAAAAAGCATGTGTAATCGCAAATAAACTAGAAGGTTTGGGAGTTAGACCATATGGAATAATTAGAATAGATTCGGCGACTGATGTCCAATCATGGAGTAAAGATCCTAAAGAAAATACAAAGCTAATTGCTTGCACCTTCAGGGAGGCAGCTAAAATTGCTGCCGACTATGGTCAAAAATTGGCAGCAGAGGGTGAGATCTGTTGGGGGGGAATGCACAGTTGGAAATGGATGTTGCGTACGCTTGAACTAGCAGATGCTGGTGATGTACTGGGGTTTCAGGCAGATTTAGCACATTCTATGCTTTATTTATTAGGTTATAATGCCAATGAGCATCGGCTTTTAGATAATGATTTTGACTGGAATGATAAAGCGGATTTTGCTTCGGCATATAAAGAAATGACGGATGCTCTTCGGCCATGGACAATTGATTTCCATGTTGCGCAAAATGATGGAACTGTAAAAGGGCAGGGCTCACATGATAAGACAGGAAAACATTGTTTAGCAGACGATCCAAATGGAAAACTGAACATTCCTTGGGCAGCTGGATTTTGGTTAAATGAGGATGGTCAACCCCGAAAAAAAATTCGTCATATATGTTGGGATGGTTGTATGTTTCCAAATGCAACACTAACTCAACAAAAAACATGGAATAATATTCTTGAGGTAATGTTGGAAGTTCAAGAGGCACATGGATGGTCAGCATAAATATTGATTAATTTGAGTTATGAGTAAAATTTCACTAGGCGCAGAGGTTTACACATGGTTTATGAGTGAGGGTGGAAAAACCTTTAAAAACCAATTGGGCCATATGATTGAAGTGGTGGCTGAAGCAGGCTTTACCGGTATCGAACCCATGCACTTTTGGATGGGTGATTGGGATGATCCAGTTAAATTATCTGAAAAACTTGATCAACACAATATAGAATTGGCTGGTATAGCATTAGCCTTAGATTGGAATAACCCATTTGAAACAGCTTATGAGAGAAGTCAAGCAGATAGTGTAATTGATTTGATTAGGCACTTCCCAGAATGTGTATTATGCACTGTGCAGTTGCCCTCCGGTCGGCATGATATTGTGGAGCGCAGATTAAATTTAATTTCTAATGTAAATATGGTTTCTAAAAGAGCTGCAGATATGGGAATAAAGTGTTCTTTCCATCCCAATTCACCTGAAAACTCCATAAATAGGACTGAGGAGGACTATGATGTAATTCTTAGTGGCTTGGATCATTCTGTTACTGGTTGGACACCAGATGTCGGGCACATTATAAATGGCGGGATGGATATTCTTCCTAAAATGGAAGAATATAAATCATTAATCAATCATGTGCACTACAAAGATTGGAATGGGGAACCTGAATGGGCTTTGATGGGAAAAGGGAAAATTAACTTTGAAGAGATTACCAAATGGTTAGTAAAAGAAAATTATAAAGGCTGGATACTTTGTGAGGACGAAGCAGATGAAGCAATTGAAGATCCAGATGGTGTAACTTTACATGACGGAAAGTATTGCAATCAAAAATTAATGCCTATTATTTTTGATAAATAAAATGATTACTATTTTGAGAAACATAATCCAAATGAGGAAAAAAGAGCACTATTTCATTGCGGCGAACTTCTGTCTTCTATTATTTATTTGTTGTAATTCATCTGGTGATGAATTGGATCAGTCGCTAACTACTGTTTTAGATAAAGATGCTGCAACGATATCTGTATTTGTAAGCAATAATAATCAACCAATCCTTGTTCAAAATGCGAAACCAGATTTTCGGCCTTATTTGCATCCTATTCTAGCGCCTGATGGAAAAGGCTTTCTTACCGAAAATAGTCCAGAGCATCATTCTCACCAAACAGGGCTCTATTGGGGTTTTACAAGAGTAAACGGTCAAAAAATTGGGATTGATAGTTTGATGAAATTCTTTTATGATCCAAAGACTGAAGAGCAAAAAGTAATTAAAGGGCGTGATTATTTCCATAATATGGGAAAAGATTACTGGAAACGAGTGAGCTTTGATATTCTTGATCCAATAGGTAAAAAGGTGAGATGGCAGACGGTATACTTAATGTTGGATGCAAATGGAGATCCACTGATGAAAGAAAAACAGGTTTGGTCTCTTGAATTAAAAAAAGAACAATATTTACTAGAATTGGAATGGAATGGAGAGGCTATCGAAGAAATTGTTATCGGAGAAATGCAGTACGGCGGAATGTTTCTTCGTATGCCATGGAAGGAAGGAATAAAAGGTGAAGTTGTTAATTTCGCTAGGCAGAAAAACGAAAAAGCAGAAGGCCAGCACGCGTTATGGATGGATGTAGGTATGCAGGTTGAAGGAAGAGATGATATGGCTCATATTGCTATTTTTGATCATCCCGATAATAGGGGGTTTCCGCAAACTTGGAGAGTGGATTCACAATTGGGTATCGGACCTAGTCGAGCCATTATGGGTGATTGGAGAATTTCAAAGGGGACTACAGAAACTATTAAACATGGATTAGTAGTTTATACTGGAGAGTTAAATGATTTGGATCTAACAGAAAAATGGAAAGGTTATGTAGGAGATTATGATATGTACTCAACCGCTGGTTTGTGGGAGATCGCTCAGGAAGAAGGGTTTAAGGCGAAGTTTCTGACTTCTGATGAGCAGGTAGCAAAAATGACTATCAAAGATGGGTATGAGGTCAATGCTTGGGCGTCAGAGCCGATGATAACTCAACCAATGGCATTTTGTTGGGATGATAAAGGGCGATTGTGGATTGCTGAAAATAGAGATTATGAGTCACGCGGAAGTGGCTTCTCAGGATCTGGAGACAGTAGAATCCTTATAATTGAAGATACCAATGGTGATGGAAGAGCAGACTCAAGAAAGGTTTTTGCCGAGGGTATTGCATTTCCATCAGCATTAGCGGTAGGTTTTGGTGGTGTATTTGTGGGAGCTCCGCCCAATCTGTTATTTATCCCCGACAGAGATGGAGATGATGTTGCCGAAATGGATGATATTGAGGTAAGATTAACTGGATGGGGCATTAGAGACAGACATGAGACTATAAACAGCTTTCATTGGGGACCTGATGGTTGGCTTTATGGCCTAGAAGGGTTTGCCACTCCATCAAAAATACGAAGGCCCGTAGGAAAGGGTAAAATTTACAAACACAATGAGCAATTCCCTGAAGATTTATTAGAAGCAGATGGCATTGATATTAATGGGGGTGTTTGGAAATACCATCCAACTAAAGACAGATTTGAAGCTGTAGCTCATGGATTCAGTAACCCTTGGGGTATTGATTATAATTCTAAGGGTCAGCTTTTTATTAGTGCGTGTGTGATCCCTCATCTTTTTCATATTGTGCCGGGTGGTATTTATCATAGGCAAGGGGGTCAACATTTTAATTCTTACATTTATGATGATATTAAAACCATAGTGGATCATCGCCACAGGTCAGCGCACGGGGGAGCGCGAATTTATATGTCAGATGCATTTCCTCCTACGCAAAATAATCGAATATTTATGGCTAACATTCACGAGCACGCCGTTCTCTCCGATATTCTTGTTTCCAGGGGTTCCGGTTTTGTAGCCAAACATGGCGAAGATTTTATGATGGCTAACAATGCACAATGGGTAGGATTTAGTTTGGAAATTGGTCCTGACGGAGGGCTATATGTGCTTGACTGGCATGATGCAGATATTTGTGGCAACACGGTGGCCCATAAGGAGACAGGAAGGATTTTTAGAATAATGCCGAAAAAATCCCATGCTAAAGAGTGGAAAGGGAGATATGATGATTTGGCCAAGTTTTCAGACTTAGAGCTTGCTGAACTTCAGCTTAGCCCGTCCGATTGGCATGCAAGACGTGCTCGAGTAATTCTTCAAGGTCGAGCCGTCAAAGAAGCTATAGCTACGGAAGCAATAGAAAAGTTGATGAATATTTATAAGAATGAAAGTAATTCTGATTTTAGATTACGAGGACTTTGGGCACTTCATGTTACCAGTTCCTTGAGAGAGAATGATTTGCTTGCTGCTCTAGAAGATTCAGATGAATATATTAGAGCGTGGTCAATTCAACTATTGGGGGAAGAGAGGATTATATCATCAAACGCATTACAAAAGTTTTACACCATGGCTGTTAATGATACGTCTGCTGTTGTAAGATTATATCTGGCAGCGGTGTTACAACGCATTCCTATAAATGATCGCTGGGAGATTGTATCTGCTTTAAGTCAAAGGTCTGATGATAAAAATGATCATAATATACCTAAAATGATATGGTTTGCGATGGAGCCTAATGTTGCTATTGATGTAGAAAGGGGATTAAAATTAGGATTGGAAACTAAAATGCCAATTATTGCGGAGTATATAGCAAGAAGGGTGTTAGATGCTAATGGATTGGAGCAATTGTTGACTGCAATACAAAAACCCTCTGCAAATCAGAAGTATCTATTAAATGGGCTAAGAAATGAAATTGAAAATCGCTCTGACATAAAACCAACAGACAACTGGGAACAAACCTATGCATTATTGTCTTCCAATGAATCCACAAAAGGTATAGCTATCGAGATTGCTCAGCTTTTTGGTAGTGCAGACGCTGCCAATCAGCTCCTTACAATTCTTGAAGATACCAATTCATCGCTTGAAGATAGGCAGAAATCACTAACAGCCTTGGCCAGCCGCGCATGGTCCGGATTAAAGCCTAAAATATCGGAATTCATGGATGATCCAGACTTAAGAATTCAGGCAATTAGAGCAATAACTCATTATAAGGACATCGAATTAGGTTGGGATATGTTTGAAAAGTTTGAAAAGTTTAATGAAAAAGAGAAGCTTGAAATTTTATTAGCGTTGTCCTCGAGGAGAGTTTATGCGAATATTTTGACCGAGGCTATTTCAGAAGGTTTCATAATGAAGAGTGAAATTCCTGCTCATATAGCTAGGCAGCTAAGACGAGTCATGGGCAATGGTTTCGTTGAAGTTTGGGGTCCTATAGACGACATTTCTGCTGATGTTGAGTCTAGTTATAAACGCTATAAAAAACTTTTAACAGACAAAAAATTGGAACTTGCAAGTACTATTAAGGGTAAAGCAATTTTTTCACAGACTTGTGGGGCATGTCATCAATTGTTCGGTGAGGGAGGCATTTTAGGCCCCGAATTGACGGGATCAAACCGATCAAATATTGATTATCTCCTTTCCAATATATTGGAACCGAGTGCCGATATTCAAGATGATTATAAAATGGTAGTTATTACCACTAGAGATGGTCGTACTTATCTAGGCACAGTGGCTAGTGATAATGATAGATATTTAGTTTTAAATATCTTGGGGCAGAGCAAGGCAAAGATCAATAAGTCAGATATACAATCAAGAGAAGATACGCCTAATTCTATGATGCCTGCTGGGCTATTAGATAATATGAATGATCAAGAAATTTTGGATTTAGTCGCTTACTTAAAATCATAAAAAATCACATATATTAACGGTTAAAAAAAAACTCAAAATCAAATCAGTTGGACACTAATAAATGAAATAAAAATTATTTGCGACAGTTTATGGTTATTTTAACATTAGCTAAATTTATTTAAAAATATGTCTCTCAACTCATGACTCATATGAACATTTTTTATTTGAATAGTATACTTAATATACGCGATTAAATATTAAAATGCGGATAACACAACCTTCTAAAAGTGCCGCTGGCTTAAAAGCTGTTTTCCATTCTATGCGTATGGCATTGAAATCAATGAGTCCTGTAAAAACTTGGAAGGTTCTCGCTCCCTTAAATCAAAAAGGCGGTACAGACTGTCCGGGATGTGCTTGGCCCGATCCTGATCATCGATCCAATTTGGGTGAATTTTGTGAGAATGGGGTCAAGGCGATCGCTGAAGAGGCTATCGAACGTAGTGTAGGGGTTTCTTTTTTTTCCAAATATTCAATTAAAAGCCTCAGAAATCAATCTGATTATTGGTTGGGTCAGCAAGGGCGGCTGGTAACGCCGATGATGGTAAGAAAAGGGGAGACGAATTATACCTCTATTTCATGGGATGAAGCTTTTGATCTCATTGCATCTCATTTAAACCAGCGAATAAGCCCTGATGACGCCATATTCTACACCTCGGGTAGGACTAGTAATGAGGCGGCTTTTTTGTATCAATTATTTATTCGAATTTTTGGTACCAATAATTTACCAGATTGCTCAAACATGTGCCATGAGTCCAGTGGCGTCGCCTTAAATCACACTTTAGGCATAGGCAAAGGAACAGTCAAGCTCGAAGATTTTTACCATGCCGAATTGATTTTGATTTTTGGACAAAATCCAGGTACCAATCACCCTAGGATGTTATCCGCATTGGAAAAGGCCAAGAAGCATGGGGCTAAGGTCGTCGTAATCAATCCACTGAAGGAGGCAGGATTATTGAAATTCAATAATCCACAGGCGGTTTCTGGGATATTGGGACAAGGAACTGATCTCGCGGATTTGTATTTGCAGATCAAAATCAATGAAGATGTGGCCCTGCTCAAAATTTTGCTAATTAGGTTACTAGAAAAGGCAGAAAAATCTCCTAAAATCATAGATCAGGATTTCATTGCTCAAAAGACCGAAGGATTTGAGGCATTTATTAACAAAATTAAATCTCAAGATTATGATTCCCTATTGGCGCGCACCGGTCTAGAAGTCTCTCAAATTGAGGTTTTGATAGATTG
>CACLDR010000010.1 GCA_902605755.1 uncultured Marinoscillum sp.
TATAATTGCTAATGCTCAGGAAGTCTTTATGCTATCCCCTATTATCGTAGCAGATGGGGATAAAAGTGATTTTGAATCAATGCAAATGAAATACGTGACCCCCTTGGCTCAAGATGCAGTAGACGGTAAATCAATGAAAGGTTGGGCATTACTAAAAAAAGTTCCTTTTGGAAGTCCAGATAATAAAATTAACTATATGTGGGTTGCTGTTTTTGATGATATAAACCAGATGGTTAACCGAAAACAATGGTGGTTAAATTCAGAATCCAAATTCGGAATCCCTTCAGAAATTTTATATGATGGATATGAGATAGAAGGCAGAGGGAGGTATGTTTACAAGACAGAAAGACAAATTGAAACTGACACACCTGGAAAATATATACTTTTAAATTGGGCAACACCAAAAGATATTCCTAAAATGATTGATTTTCAGGATGATATAGAAAAACACTTTCGCAAGAATATTATCAAATCTGGAATGGTTGAATGGGGAATGGCTACCAGAATTATACCCCAAGAAAAAGATAGATCCACGGCTCTTTGGTGGGACATTTATGATTCTATGGAAAATGCTATGGAACATCTCGCAGGAGGAGCTGCTCTTGCTGGATTATCAAAAGAAAAATTCTCGGAATTCAATGAGCAAGTTCCTAATGGATGGGATAATCGTGTGATCTATGAATTTGTAACAGGTGCTCAATAAAACAATATCTTAAAGCTTAGATATAACTCCTCGGGTGTGGTAACTCTAGGAGTTTTTTTTATATATTTAATGCCCTAAATTTTATTAACCTTTAATCACATTAATTATGAATTATAAAGAAATTGCACAAAAGGGTTATGACCTTTTCAACTCTGGAGATATGGAAACATTTTTTAATGACTTCATTGATGACGACATTACTTGGATACATCCAGGTGACAAACTCCCTGTATCTGGGACTCATAAAGGAAAACAAGCTATGATGGATCAATTTGCTAAAATACCAGAACTGTGGGATAATTTTAGTGTCGAAGCAGAATTTATGATAGCAGAAGGAAATAAAGTTTTTACGAAATGTAATGCAAAAGCAGATGGTATGAATACTATTTTTGGACATTATTCTGAATATACTGATGAAGGAAAACAAAAAACTTTTATCACCTTCGATGATACCCTCAGTCTTTTTAATGCAATGAAATAAAAACCTTTCGATTATTTGATGAGGTCCTAATAAAACTCCTAGGGTGCGGTGACTCTAGGGGGTTTTTTTTATATTGTTTACTTAAATTTTTATCAACCTAAATAATCAAAAAAATGAAAAAATATTTATCAATGATAGTTTGCTTATTGGCTCTATCCCAATGTAATCAAAAATCGCAGGGCACAGCAGTTGTAAAAGATAGTGACGAATTATCCCTCAACTCAAAAAGCTTACTCAAAGCATATATAGACAATGATTTTAGCCTTTGGGAAGAATTATTATCAGACGATTGCGAAGTTTTATATAACAATGATACCCTCGATAAAAAAACTATGATAGAGGGTTTTAAACAACAACATTCCTTATTTAGCTCATTTTCATTATCGGAAGATTACTCCCATACAAATTACTTTAACAATGGGGATATATGGACAAATCATTGGTTTACCGTCAAGGCTATTGGAAATTTTACTGGAGAAACTGACTATGGAAGGGCTCATACAGACCTAAAATGGGAAAATGGTAAAGTGGTAGTTTTTCAATTATATAGCGACCCAAGTTTGATAATGAAAGAAGCTACTGCTATGTCAGAAATGTCAAAGTAAATTATTTACCCTCTAATTAGTCAAGACTTGAATAATTGCTTAGAAACTCCTGGGGTGAGATGTCTCAGGAGTTTTTTATGACCCACAAGCCTCACAATCAGGATCATCAATTTCGCATCTCCCTCCTGCTTCCTCCAGCTTGATTTTGTCGTAGCTCGGATCCATGACACAAAATTAATTTGGACCAGAGCAATACCTTCTGGTGAGAATAATTCACTAAGGATGAAGAATATTTATTAGTTTTAATTAACCAAAACCAACCATCATGAATCACTTTAAGAGACTTTTATTATCAAGTATATTATTAATTCTTTTGTCATTAATAAGTTGCCAAGAAGGAGGATATTGTGTTTGTTATATTTATGAAAATGGTGTTCAGACTCGAATAGACGAATCTGAATCTGGCAATTGTGAATCAGAATCCTATTTCATTGATGAAGATAATTATTCTGTATGCCAAGTTGGTGCTGATGGTGACGAAGGTTTTTAATTTGATATCATTCAACAGAAAAAATGAGATCTATTTCTTATCCTTAAAATCATTTTTTCCAACATAGTCTTTGGCATCGAGGTAAGGTTAATAAAACACCTTTCTTTTTCTTGATTTTCTACCCCTAGATTCTCCTGTCAGAGCCATTGGAGCAGTACTTCGGATGAGAAGAATTCACTAAGGGTAGAAAATTTTAGTTAGCTTTAATTAGCCAAAACCAACCATCATGAAAAAGATATATATATTCCTATTTGCTTCATTTTATATCATAAATTTCAGTGCAGCACAGGTCGAAAAATTAGACGGAATAAGGATAGGTGCTGCTAAATGGGCAGATGGTTCACTTTTCTTTTCGGATTATTCAGGTATCGTAGCAAAAGTCGGCTATCATAATGAAATAATACTTACAGATGACTCAAAAAAAACTGCTTTTATTTTAGGAGGTGATATGACGGGTGGAATACCATTAGGCTGGGATGATGATGACTTGGATGATGATCTTGATTATACACTTTTATTATTCTTCTCAGGAAAAGTGGGATTTAGATCAAAGATAGGATTTGAATTTAATATTGGTTGTACTGCATGGTCAGATTTGAGAACCATATATCTTTCACCCATCATTTCAATAGGTCAAAACTTGAGACTTGGATATATTAATTTGCCTTTGAATCTTGAATTTATGCCATCGATAACCAGAGATGATCCTGTTTTTGGGGATGCATACGGAACTGGGTCAATGATAACTTTTACAGTCGGATTTAATACAAAATATGCCCTATTTAAAAAAAGAAGAGGGGATTAATCGAATGGTGATGCCTACTTCTTATCCTTAAAATCATTTCTTCCAACATAGTCTTTGGCATCCTTGTGGAAGGGGGATGAAGTATAATCTATAGAGCTCATATTAGCCTCTATAAGGCATTCTCTTTCCTTCTAAATAAGCATTATAATTTTATACCGATACGTATTCAAAATAGCTTTAAAGCTTATCTATGGAGAGGTTGTATTAGCCCTTCTAAAGAACTTAATTGAGGATAAAGAGAAGTACTACCTAGTGCTAAGAAGGTCTTTAAAAGCTTTATATTCAAGCTTAGAATCGATACCAAATCTTAATAGAAGAAATAGAAAGAAAGATAAGGAAGAAGGTTATACTATAAGGATAGTATCTATAGGTTCATAAAAATTTAGAAGATAAGTAAGAACTAAAACTAGTGAAATAAGAATAGATTAATAAGGTGATAACAATAGATAACACTGTAGAAGTAAATACCAATTAAGTATATTTAACTATATATTTGTTATTAGTGTATATCTATAAAATAATAACCTAACTAACACCCTACTCCAACATAGACATACCCTATATGTGGTGCAAAAACTCATAAACCTTATTTGGAGTTAATAGAGGCTGTTTTTAAGGTAATCGATAAACCCAATATTTTAGCTAAAAATATGCCCTTATTTCATCAATATTTTACTCCTTATTGAAGGTGATATTGATGTTGTAGTTATCTTTTATGTACTGTTTTGAGAAGCTGTAGAGATACTCGAAGTTGGACTCATTTGTGTAGATACAATCATGAATAGTAAAGAGCGGAATACTTGGTTTCTCATCTTTCAACTGATTACAGATTCCCTTGATCATTATATTGGACTCCATAGATTGTAATACTCTCGCTGCATTCTTATGAGGAGCCCTCGGAAGCGCATTACCATTTTTTGTCAATTCAGCATCAGGAGTATTTTCTAGTGATTTAATCGTCCACATCAATGTATGTAAAGGCTTAAAATGATACTCCATGATCTCATCAATATAAGTTCTGTAATGATCTAACGAATCTCTTTTAGCATTGATCCATTTTAAAACCTCTAGTTTGATTATTTTTCTTACTGCCTTTGGGCTCTCCTCCCATGTAGTCTCTGGCAGATCCTTATGATCTAATAATTGCAACTTATGATAAATGAATGCGTAGAAGTTCCGACTAAGCACGAGCTCTTTAAGTAACTGCACTTGATCAAGGTTTTCATCTATCGCTTTTAGGACTTCTGATGGATCAACTAGGTATTGGCTCTCTTTAAATTGTTTAATATGATTTAATAATATTAGCAGCAATAAAGGCTGTGCGTTGGGAAGGTCTAGACCCTTGAGCTTTTCATTTTCATAGGTGAGGAACTTTCTCAGCTTCGAAGATAGATTGGTCAGGTTATGATGAAATCGTCCATACTTATCTATGGTAAAATAATAATCTCCCTTGAACAGTTTTTTGACTGATATTGAATTATAGGCCTTTTGGGAGTACATTTCCATGGTGGAGATGTATTCAAAGGCTTTTTCCTTATCAATGGTAAGCTTATCGCAATCAAAGTCGATACTTAAAGACTTATAAGGTTCTTCTAAATATTGAGTTGGTGACTTATAATCTGGATTAGGAGCGAATGTAACCTCACTGAAATAACTTGGGTTAGAAAAAGTGTAGGATTTAGAGTATTCTCCTGATAAATAAGAATTATCGCTTTTGATAATCCCAGCATCTGTCAATTTCTCAATTGCAGGAGAGTAGCGATAATTTACTTTCTTTTTAAGTGTCCTGCTCGAAATTTCAACATTAAAGAGATCTCTATCTTCTTTGTCAGTTTCACCACCGTTTTGCCTCTCAACTTGATAACAAAATTGATGGATTAACAAGGTACAGGTGGCAGACATGTGCTTGACAATGTTCTTATTGTCACTTTCATTTTTTAAAGATGCTAAATCAACACCTTTAGGAATTAGGAAATATTTATAATTATTAGACATACAAGACAAACTGTTTTTGGTTGCTATAAAATTTTACTTGATTTATTAAGGCAGCACTTTAGCTACTTCAAGCAAAATTTATTCATGTGCAACGAAATGTCTCTCCTGAGAAAAAATCACTCCGAACGTCGAGAGATAATCCTCATTGGTCTAATAATTATTTTTTAAAGCATAAGCATATCTTTTTCATTTAGATCAGCTGCTTCTAAACCTCTTAAATAAGTTAAGCTTACCTTCAAAGAACAGGAAAGCTCAAGCAAAGGCAAATTGTAATGAAGTTGGATGTACTCAGTCCAGGATTACCGAGATCAAACAAGGCAAGGCATACTCGGATGTTGAGTAGTTATGGAAGTTCACTGGAAGTCTTTTTTTATAACAAAAAAAAACGTACATTAGAGCTAATAAAAAGGGATTTATAAAGTAATAGGTTTTATATCTAGAAATTCCAGTCTGCATTCATCTCAGCTATGGCCTGATAGCTGGTCAAGTCAAACTGACAGGGAACTATACTTAAATAATTGTTTTTTATAGCCCACTCATCGTGATCCTCTCCTTGATCGTTATTGATTAGAGCACCGACCATCCAATAATAGTCTCTACCGTAAGGGTCAATTCGTAAATCAAAATCTTCTTTCCATCTAGTATCAGCCTGACGGCATATTTTTATTCCCCTTATCTGCTCATCACTCATGGCTGGTATATTTACATTTAAAGCAACGTTTTTGGGTAATCCTTTACGAAGTACTTCTTTTACAATTTTAACCACATATGGTAACCCATGAGAAAAGTTACCCTTGGGATCATAATCGCACAATGAAAAACCAATGGAAGAGGTACCTTCAATTGCTCCCTCAATTGCAGCGCCCATAGTCCCCGAATATAGGACATTGATGGAAGTATTACTTCCATGATTGATTCCACTGAGTAGAAGGTCTACTCGCCTGCCCTTCAAGATTTGGTACTTTGCCAATTTCACACAGTCGGCAGGTGTTCCGCTGCACTCATAGGCTTCAATGTTTTTAAATAATTGACTTTTTTTAATCTTCAGGGTATCTCCAACTGTTATAGCGTGACCCATTCCTGATTGGGGGTGAGCTGGAGCGACCACAATAATTTCTCCTAAACCTTTGACTGCGAAAATTAATTCAAATATCCCTTTAGAAGTGATTCCGTCATCATTTGTAATGAGAATTAATGGTTTTTTCATAATTAAATAGAATTGTAAAAGGCAATAATTCTGACCAAATCTCTAAGATCATCTGTTTTTAATCTATTTCCCCTTATAAACGATTGAAGTTTATTTTTCTTCTTTACCAAAATTCTTAGAAGGTCCCTCTTAGACCCACTAAATTGGGTGAGTTTACCAGTTTTGGTAAGAAAATAAAAGTCATACCTGACGGTAGGTTGAGAAATAATAGGTACACCGTAACCGTAACCAACACTAGAAGTCTCCAAAACAATTTTTTCACGAGACAATAAGGATAAAACACCTTCAAATTGTAGCTCAAATAAAGTTGGGGTAAGATAATTTGAGGCATTTTTATGGGGAATGGCATAAAATTCTCGAAAACTTTTATAGCTTTCGTCATAGATTTCAAAATACACCAATTTATAACTTGAAAAGGCAATCACGGATTCGTTCTTAATCAATGTGATCATATTACTTGAGAAATCATACTTAATCTCTCCAGAAATCGTATCTTGATCAGTAGTTACTACAATTCCTTTATGCCACTCATTCGATGACAACTGACTCAAAGACAAAGTCGAATAGAATAGAAAACTAATACAAAAAATAATTCTCATTATTATTTTAATATATCGTGGCCCATACGATCTCGCTTGGTTTCTAAATATTTTTTATTATGAACATTGGGATCTATTTCAATAGAAATATTTTCTATTATTTCTAAACCATAACCGATTAAACCTACACGTTTTTTTGGATTGTTGGTAATGAGTTTGAGCTTTGAAATACCCATGTCCCGAATAATTTGTGCTCCTACTCCGTAATCTCTTTGGTCTCCTTTAAATCCTAAATGCTCATTAGCCTCAATTGTATCCATTCCACTTTCTTGGAGTTTATAAGCCTTCAATTTGTTGATCAGACCGATACCCCTGCCTTCTTGATTCATATAAATTACTGCACCCTTACCCTCTTTTTCAACCATTCTCAGAGCATTGTGAAGTTGCAAACCGCAATCACATCTGCAAGAACCAAAAATATCGCCCGTAACACATGATGAATGAACCCTAACCAAAACAGGTTCATCAGCTTTCCATTTGCCCTTATAGAGTACCATATGATCGTCTCCCGTATTAATTTGTCGGTAAGCTTTTAGCTTGAAGTCACCAAAATCTGTCGGTAGATCTATAATAATTTGCTCCTCAATAAGAGATTCATTTTGAAGTCTGTAAGCAATTAGATCATCTATGGAAACCAACTTTAATTTAAACTTGTCGGCAATAATTCTTAAATCCGGTAATCGAGCCATGGTTCCATCTTCTCTAAGCACTTCTATTAAAACACCCGCAGGTGATAATCCTGCCAAACGGGCAAAATCAATGGCGGCTTCAGTATGCCCTGCTCTTCTTAAAACTCCACCCTCTTTTGCTTTTAAAGGAAAAATATGGCCAGGCCTACCCAAATCACTAGGTTTAGTTTTGGGATTTGCTAGTGCCCGAATTGTCAAAGATCTATCCGATGTTGAAATACCTGTGCTCGTCGCCTTACTATTCAAATCAACACTTATTGTGAAGGGTGTCTTGTGAAGAGCTGTATTTTTTCCAACCATGAGATCTAACTCAAGCTCATCACACCTTTCTTCTATCAAGGGCACACATATCAAACCGCGCCCCTCTCTTACCATAAAATTGACAATCTCAGGATTGATTTTCTCGGCAGCACAAATAAAATCTCCTTCATTTTCTCTATCTTTATCATCAACCACTATGATAACCTCACCATTCTTTATGGCATCGATGGCTTCCTTAATTGAATCGAGTTTGATGTTCTGTTGCATAAAATTAAATTATAGTGGTAAAACAATTATTTTACGGTTACGTTCCCTAAAATCTTGGCAATTTCCATTTCCGTTTGCTTCAAATCACTAATTTCATCCAATAAACTATCTATTTCACCTTCCATAGCCGTTTTTAATTTTTCGTTTTGAACTTCTATTAAATGTTGTATAACCCTAAACTTGAAACGCAAGATATTAGAATAAGTTACGTCTTTAATAAAATCTTCTTCCAGGGGAACCTCAATTTGATATTTTTCTCTCCAAAATTCGCTTATTTCATACTTTGGAGCACACAATTCAATAACAGTTTTTTGAATTTCTGGATCTTCAATAGACAAAAAATACTCAATGTTTAGAGGTAATTTTTTATTATTGCGCTGGATCATTAAACTAAATATTTTATTATATGTCGGATGAATGAATTCAATATCTTCAGACTCTCCAATAAAATAATCCCACAATTTAATCCTTCTATTATTTGACTTTTGTATGATCTCGTCTCCATAATTTAAAAGAACTCTGATACTTTCTTTTTCTTGATATGCAATGATTTTGGAATAATCAGTAGCCTCAATTTCATCTAATTCTAAGGGAAGTGACACAGAAGCCTCTACATTTTGCGATCCTCTTTGATTAAAATGCTTGTTAGTAATCAAAATTTTATTATGTTCTGCAATCAATATCTCTTCACTGATATGCAATAAAGCACTACATTCTTTTAAATAAACTGATCTTTTTATCGAGTCACTTATTTTGGATATGCTTTCAACTATATCTCTGGCCACTCCCGCCTTCTTAATAGGATCATCTTTGATACCTTCAATCAATATCGATGTTTTAAATTTTATAAAATCTACTGCTCCTTCGATCAAAAAATGATTAAATGCAGTTGCTCCTAACTTTTTACTGTAACTGTCCGGATCCTCTCCATCAGGAAAAGTAATAGCACGCACGTTTAGTCCTCCTTCCAATAAAATATCTATGCCTCTAAGTGAAGCGCGTATACCTGGCGCATCCCCATCATAAAGTACTGTAACATTTTGGGTATATCTTCTAATAAGTTTTACCTGATCGCCGGTGAGGGCAGTTCCTGATGAGGAAACCACATTTTTTACACCTATCTGATGCATAGAAATAACATCTGTATAGCCCTCTACTAAATAGCAATTATTATCTTGTCTGATTTGTTGCCTAGATTGAAATAATCCATATAATATTTTACTTTTATTATAAAGCTGAGATTCGGGTGAATTTAAATATTTTGGCTGATTTTTGGATGCATCTGAACTAAGGACTCTTGCTCCAAAAGCAATAGTTTTACCAGTTACATTTTGGATCGGAAACATGACTCTACCTCTGAAACGATCATATACTTTATTTTCTTTACTTATTACCAAACCGGCTGCTTCCAAATTTTCTTTCGTTAGACCTTTTTTGAGTCCTTCTTGATAAAAATTATTCCAAACATTCAAACTGTAACCCAGATTGAAAGATTCAATAACCTCATCAGAAAAGCCACGTTCTTTGAAATAGGTTAGACCTATAGACTTACCCTCCTCATTTGACTTTAACATTTTTTGAAAATAGTTGGAGGCATATTTTAATACAATATATAAGCTTTCGCGCTGATTTTGAGCTGCTTGAATCTCATCGGTTTGTATTTCCTCTTCAATGGCAATATTATATTTGACGGCAAGGTATTTGAGTGCTTCAATGTAACTCAACCCATCAAATTCCATAACAAAAGTGATGGCATCTCCCCCTTTACCTGAACTGAAGCATTTAAATATACCCTTTGAGGGTACTACGTAAAAGGAAGGTGTTTTTTCAGCTGTAAAGGGACTTAAACCTTTCAAGCTAGAACCCGATTTTTTAAGATTTACAAAATCGCTAACCACCTCAACAATATCCATTGCCATTTTTATATCATCAATTATCGAGGGTTTGATCATCTAGTAAATAATTCTTTCTCAAAAGTAACACTTATAGTTTTTTGATAAAAACAAGTCCTTAATTAAACTCTTAAAGACTATCCTAAATTCGAAAAATCATACCTGTTAATTCCGTTAAAAAATTCTATTTATTGCAATATGAAAATATTTTTTATTCTTAACGGATTTATATAATTGGATACTTTTATTAATTTAAAATTTGACAAATCACTTATCAAAAGTAATTACTTGAAAATTGGTTGACTTCGCTTTTTTCGTTAATAAAAAATAAGGAAATACACAAGGCTGATTAAAAATTTGGAACTTTCTTCTTAATGACAAAGTTAAAAATTTAAGTTTATTGATTGCCAATAAGTGTTTTGAAAAGATCTGAAAAGTGCGTATATTCGTAAATTAAAGCGATTATCTTTACAATAGTTTAATTCTACATCAAAAACATCACCAAGAAAATGGCTATAACAAAAAAAGCCGTACTTAAAGCATTAAGCAACGTACAAGATCCTGATTTAAAACAAGATCTGGTAACCCTAAACATGATAAAAAATATTAAAATTGAATCAAAAGAGGTTTCTTTTGAAGTAGTTCTTACCACTCCTGCATGCCCTTTAAAAGAATTGATAAGAAAGGAATGTGAAAAAGTACTTTTAGAGACCTTCGATAGCACTATTGCGTTTTCAATTAATATGACTTCAAACGTTACCACTACAATTGAGAGAGACCCTCTAATCCCGCAAGTGAAAAACATCATTGCAGTGGCCTCAGGCAAAGGCGGTGTCGGTAAATCTACCACAACGGCTAATTTGGCTGTTGCCTTGGCGAAAACTGGTGCTAAAGTTGGCATTATTGATGCTGATATATTCGGCCCAAGTATCCCAACTATGTTCAATTGTGAAAATGAACAACCTGTGGTAAAAGTCGAAAGTGGGCGTAATATGATATTACCAATAGAGCAGTATGGTGTACAGTTAATGTCCATTGGTTTTTTAACTCCTGCTGAAGATGCTGTCGTATGGCGAGGTCCAATGGCTAGCTCAGCATTCAAACAATTCATCAGTGATACAAAATGGAATGATTTGGACTACCTCCTCATCGACCTACCACCTGGAACCAGTGATATTCATTTAACCCTAGTTCAAACTATACCAGTGACTGGAGCCGTTATAGTAACTACTCCACAAAAAGTGGCACTTGCAGACGCTCAAAAAGGTTTAGCCATGTTCAAACAGCCTCAAATTAATGTTCCAATCTTGGGAATTGTTGAAAATATGGCTTTTTTCACTCCTAAAGAGTTACCTAGTTACAAATATTTTATCTTTGGAGAAATGGGAGGAACCAGATTGGCAAAAATGAATAGTGTTCCTCTTCTAGGTCAAATTCCAATCGTTCAGTCCATCAGAGAAAGCAGCGATAATGGATATCCAGCTGTAATGTCAGATGGAATCATTGCAAAAGCTTACGTAAGGCTGGCAGCAGAACTTGCAAGGCAAGTGGCTATTAGGAATGCCAAAAGGGACAAGACAAAAGTTATTGAAGTTACAGTTTAATATATGAGCAGCACAGAATTAGAAGAAAGAATAAAATTCGCATTGACCAACATAAGACCTTATCTTGAGGCCGATGGTGGTGATGTACGTGTAGTAGAAATTAAAAAAGATACTGTTTTTATTGAGTTATTAGGAAATTGTGGTAATTGCCCCATGTCTGCCATGACACTTAAGGCAGGTGTTGAGGAAGCTATTAAACGCGAGGCTCCCGAAATTATGCATGTAGAAGCTTTGAACCTAATCCATGAGTCATGAAACTCATTTGATATTACATTTACAAATTAATATTCATGCCATTGAGCAGGCTTTCCTTCATAGTAGCCTTATTTTCATTCTTTAATGTATTTAGTCAAGTGAGGTGCGGATTAGATAATTATTTTTCCCATAAAGAATCGATAGATCAGTTTGAAAAATGGCTTTCAAATAATCATAGAAATGCCGTAACTCCTTTTAATAGCCCTCTAAAAACCAAAGAGATAATCAGTATACCTGTAGTTTTTCATATCATTCACCGTGGAGAAAACCTCGGAACGGGTACCAATCTTCCCGATGAGAAAATCATGGAGCAATTGCAAATCCTGAATGAAGACTTCAGGAAAGTAAATAACGATCAAATACTCACACCATTAGAATTTTTAGATATAGCAGCAGACACTGAAATTAATTTTGTTTTAGCCAAGCAAGACAGTGAAGGCCTGCCATCTGAAGGAATTACAAGACAACAAGGCAAGCGAAATACTTATAACCGCTATGAAGAGGAAATCTTATACGCAGAAAATTATTGGCCTGCAGAAAATTATCTCAATATATACATCGCAGACTTGGAGAACTATCTTGGTTGGGCAACTTTTCCTTTTTCAGATTTGGAAGGTAACATAGAAACTAATAATGATCGTTTATTGGACGGTGTAGCCGTTGATTATAAATGGCTTGGAATAAATGAAAATACGGGGAGTTTTAATAGCTATGGCAGAACCCTTACGCATGAAATTGGTCATTATTTTGGTTTGAGACATCTCTGGGGAAGTCAGCAAAACTGTAGTACCGATGATTATTGTATTGATACCCCTGATCAATCTACCTCATACAGCGGAGAATGTCCTTCTGGAACTGTAATCAGTTGCGGGACATCTGACATGTATTCAAATTATATGAATTACACTGACGATGCTTGCATGAATATTTTCACTCAAAATCAAAAGGAGAGAATGCATATCGTTTTGAATCATAGTCCCCGCCGAAAGACGCTAACCCAATCACCCGCTTTAGATAATCCAATCGTAGCTTCAAATGACTTGGGAATAAAAACAATTAGCGCGACCCATTTGAGCGATTGCGACGGTTTTCTTTTACCCAAGGTTGTGGTACGAAATTATGGAACCAACATCATTAAAAATTTCATAATCTCATTTTTTTTAAATGATACATTAATCGAAACAATTAATATAACTGGAAGCTACCAACCTCAAGCAGTCGATACTATTGATTTTCAAGGGATTGTATTGGATAATCTCATGGATCCAGTCCTAAACTTTAAGATAGGCTTGGTTAACCAAACTGAAGACGGTAATTTGAAGAATAATTTATTAAGTGTAACACTTCCAAACAATGTAACAAAAACTTTACCTTTTTTCATGAATTTTGAAGGAGCTATTGATTTTGAAACTGCATTGGAACAATATCAAATGAGTAATTGGGATACCGTCATATTAAATACAAATGGTCTCCAGAATCAAGCTCTCTCCATTGATTTTACGAATGATCCCACTTCATATGGCTTATTTGATTATCTATTTACCCCAAATTTTAATCTGAGTAATTACGCCAAACCCCAAATTTCATTCAAATACGCATACCAAAGTACAGGGTTAGCTCACCAACAAGATGGTCTAATTGTTGCGCTCTCTTATGATTGTGGTCAGAACTTTTTTTCTGAAGATTATTTAGTTGAATTATATGGTCCAAATCTAGCCTCTGTGAGTTCAACGAGTTCTTCTTTTTTTGCTCCAACAGATACTTCAAAATGGAAAAAAATGGAAATTGATTTGATGGATTTCCAAGATCAAACAAATATTCAATTTGCCCTTATTGGCCATTCTAGTGCTGCTTCGCAACTATACTTGGATGACATAAGGATAGTTGACCTTGCTAATCTTGATTTTGACCTTCATCTAGAATTTCAAAAAAAAGTTACTCTAGTCACCTGCGAAAAAAAGCAAATTATCAACCTTAAAGTTGACAATAGAGGTAATCAAACACATAGTAATGTTAACCTCAATATCTCTGTAAATGATATTTTGAGGCCTTCCCAACTTATCACAAACTCAATAGATCCCGGTGAATCTGTTTCATACGAGCTCGTTATTGAAGAATTAAATATAGGTTTATCAAACTTTAAAATTTGGGCATCAACCCCAAATGGATCCGTAGATAAATATATTGGTGATGACACCCTTCAGTGGTCTACTACCTTGAGCAATCTTGAGGTGGACTTACCCATGAAACTAGATTTTGAAAAAAGAGAAAATTGGATAATTGCTAATCAAGAGGATAAGTCACCTTGGCAACCTGCAAAGTTTCAAAATAATAACTATGTAATGGCCAAAGGTTATGAAAATATAGATTTAGGGAATGAAAGTTGGTTAATCAGTCCATTATTGTATTCAGGATATTTAGATAGTATGAGTCTTCAATTCGATTTTGCTTACCAAAGAATATTAGGCAAAAATGATCGACTGAGGGTTCTTATCTCGACAGACTGCGGCGAAAACTTTGATCACGTAATTTTTGACAAAAATAGCGAACAGCTAAGCGATGTTATCTCAAATGAGAACTTCCTAATAAAAACAAATTCAGTATGGCAGAATGTATTCATTGATCTTAATAATTTTTTGAATGAGGAATCACTTCGGATCGCTTTTGTTTTTACTAACGGCAATGGAAACAACTTGTTTTTAGACAACATTGAATTCGTTAATACAAGTAATTCTACTCGCCCTCAATTTGATCATTGGGTGAGCTTTTACCCCAATCCCGTTTCAAAATATATCAATGTCAGCTTTAATTTGTCTCAAAAACAGGATGTCACAGTTCAACTTGTAGACATTTTAGGTCAAATACATCAACGGCTCAAATATACTCAATTATTGAATGAAACGGTACAATTAGATGTTCAAGAACTATCTGGCCTCTTTTTCCTAATAATATCAAAATCCAATAGGCGTTTTATTGAAAAGGTAATCATTAGGAATTGAACGATTATTTAGATTAAAATTTTCATATCCAAGCCTAACGCCTATTTTTGTTAAGGTATGCCTATTAAAAATTTAATCATCCTTTTTGGCGGTCGTTCAGTTGAACACGAAATCTCCAAGCGATCTGCAACAAATGTGTTCAAAAATATAGATAGGTCATATTATAACGTATCTGTAATTGGCATATCCAGAGAAGGAGATTGGTTTTTACTTGATAATCCTCAACAGATTATAGAGTCAGGAAAAGAAATTTCCTTATCCTTATCCACCACCCATCCTCGTTTTGAAATCAAAATTTCAGGTGAGACCTTCGACATTCAAATTGTATTTCCCATACTTCATGGGACAGATGGTGAAGATGGTAGTGTTCAAGGATTGATAAAATGTATGAATGTGATCCTCATCGGCTCTAACGTCTTGGGTTCGGCTTTGTCAATGGATAAAATTATATCGAAAAAACTTTTAGAGCATGCTGGAATTCCTATAGTTCCATATATGAGTTTTACTAAAGATGAAAAGATCTCTTTCGAGAAAGTCAAGAATAAATTGGGACTGCCATTTATTGTTAAAGCAGGTAATTTGGGTTCAAGTGTTGGAATATCAAAAGTAAATACCTTAGAGGACTTTGAGGATGCCCTAGAAGATAGTTTTAAATATGGAAATGAAATTCTGATAGAAACCTTTGTAAAGTGTCGGGAACTTGAGTGCGGAATAATAGGTAATAAACTGCTTTCATCTACTCTATTAGGTGAAGTTATTCTTTCAAAGAATTACGATTTCTATACTTATAGGGCAAAATATTATGATAAATCCGCAGTTAGAGTTGAGATTCCTGCTCGAGTGCCTAAAGCTATACATCAACAAATTAGAGACCTATGTGAAAAAGCTTTTTTAACCTTAAAATGTAATGATTTTGCACGCGTTGATATTTTTCTAACTCCAGAAAATGAGATTTTCATAAATGAAATTAATACAATCCCAGGATTCACTGATTGTAGTATGTTTCCTGTTCTTTGGGAAAACATGGGTATGAGTCACCGTGAACTTATTACTAAAATCATAGAGTTTGGTGAAAAACGATGGCAGCAAGAACAGCAATACATCACTGATTTAAAAGGCCACGGATAATAGAAAGATGATTCAAAAAATTTTCAATTTCCTTAAAGGTATGGTAATGCCAAATTCTACACTACAACTTATAATACAGTTATTATTATTAGCTTCGATTGGTATTTTGATCATTTACATATTTTTCTACATTTACCTACCCATCTCTACAAATCATGGTGAAACACTAACCGTTCCCGATATTACAGGAGTTCATTTAAATGAACTTGACGATTATTTGTCGATCAGAAATCTTCGATATGAGATTAGTAAAGACTCGGGCTATTCCTCAGAAATTCCCCCATTAACTGTTTTAAAGCAATTTCCTATGCCAAATGCTCAAGTCAAGCAATTCAGAAAAATTTATCTCACGTTGAATTCAATAACTCCTCCGTTGGTAAAAATGCCTGATTTAACGAACGGTTCTCTAAAGAATGCCCTAATCATTTTAAAGAACTTTGATCTTAAATTTGGTAAAACGAGATATGTTGCTGATTTAGCATTTAATGCAGTCTTAATTCAAAAAATGAACGGAGAAGAAGTCATTCCAGGTACAAAAATACCTAAAGGATCTGTTATTGACTTAACTATTGGTGATGGATACGGTAATTCCAATCTTGAATCTCCTTATCTCATCGGTTTAGATGCCGATGTTGCACAAGTTACGATTACTGGTTCTGCGTTAAAAATAGGAAATATTGTATACCACGATGTAGATACAGCCATATTAATATCCACTGACAAATTTGAAAATACAGATACTTTAAAAATTCCAGTTGAGGCGGGACAAGTTGTGGATCAATATCCCTTACCAGGTAAATCTATGGTTATCAAAGAATCAGTGAATTTATGGATCTATCATCCTGATTCAACAAATCACAATCTTTAAGAAAGCAAAAATGATGCGGTACATTTCAGTTTGGTTAATTCTTATGCTTCAATTTTCATTATTTGGTCAAATTCAGCTCAGGTCTCTAAAAATTGACAATGAGCAAAATTCCAATGTTAGAATTAGTCAAAATTTGATTAGCTTGAACTTACCTTTTTGGGATGATTTTTCACTGTCACGAAATATCCCTGACTCCCTCTTGTGGGAAAGTGGTAGCAATATCTTTGTGAATAATAATCTAGGCATTCATCCTCCATCTCAGTATGTGGCCACTTTTGATGGGATCAATGTGAGTGGTAATCCTTATGCTTTAAATAACCTCTTTAATGGTGCTGGTGACAGCTTGGTAACTCGTCCCATTGATCTGAGCACAATAGCACCATCCAAAAGATCGCAAGTACTTTTAAGTTTTTATTGGCAACTCTTAGGAAGAGGTGAAATTCCAGAATTAGAAGACTCATTGTCCATCATGTTTTGGAGTATCGACAGTACTTGGATCCTTCAAGACCTTTATCCCGATGATGATATTCTATTTTCCCTTGTAGGTGGTTTAGATCAATTAAATCTTAGTGAAGATAGCCTACCTAGCTTCCAGCAAATTATAATTCCAGTATTAGGTAGTGAATTTTATCACTCTACTTTTAAGATAAAGTTTCAGTCTTTCAGTAGTCTCAATGGTATTTACGATACTTGGAATATTGACTACATCTATCTCAACGAAAACAGAGACTTAAATGACTTTAGCCATCAAGATCGTACACTTTCTTCAGCTCCAAGTTTGCTATTCAGTCCTTATTTTGAAATCCCCCTTGAACAATATAAATCTGATCCTTCTATATACACCAAGCCTCAATATACTACAGCTAATAACCTCTATGGACTGCCAAGTCCCTTGGAATATACCCATAGCTTAACTAATCTAACTAATAACAAAACTATTACAACAGGAAGTGTAGCCTTATTTAGATTATCTGCATATGAGACCGGAAGAAAAGTGGAGGGATTAGGTATGGATGCGTCTTTAATTAATAATGAAGATGATTCAGCGGTGATTGAATCTTCTTTTACCTACAACACAGGAGATAAGTTTTTGTATAAACAAATCAATAACGAGGGGGACACGCTTTTTTCAAATATTAATTTACGGGCCAATGATACCCTCAGGCAATATTATAAACTAAATAACCACTTTGCTTATGATGATGGGATAGCAGATTATGCCGCTGGGATAAATTTTATGACGGGTAAGTTAGCTGTGCGCTTTGTAATCAATGAACCTGATACGTTGACAGGCATGAAAATCAATTTTCCAGCTGTTAATCCAAGCTCAAATGGAAAAGGATTAGAATTGATTGTTTGGGATGAATTAACTGATTCTTCTGTTCTTCATAGACAAGGATTTCAAATCGTTAACAATAGCCGCTACGACTTTAATGAAATTATCTTTTCCCAAAATATCTATGTAAAAGACACCATATATCTAGGATTCAAACAGTTTACAGAAGATTATATTGGAGTAGGATTTGATAAAGACAATGCCCTAGGCCAAGAAGCCATTTTTTCAAATACAGGCACTGGATGGATGCAAAATTCACGTATTCAGGGATCCTTAATGATAAGAGCAGTATTTGACGAGGTAAAAAATTCCATATTAATGGAAACTCCTGAAATAAAATTAGAAACACATATCTATCCAAATCCAACAGGTGGATTTATTAACATTTCTGACACCTATGAACATTACTTTCTATACAATTTATCGGGGAAATTGATGACTCACGGAGATTTCAATGCCACACTAGATTTCAGAGCCTATCCAAACGGGCTATATTTATTAAACTTACAAAATGGATTAAATTCAATTATTCAAAAAATACTAATTGAAAGATAATTATGGATATTAAAGTTTTAGAATTAAAACAAAGATTAAACAAAGGTGAAAACCTCAATTTTTTTGATGTCAGAGAACCTTGGGAATATTCAGAATTTAATATAGGGGCTCAGTTGATGCCGCTTACTAGTATCCCAGATCAACTCATTGAGCTTAGTGCCATCAAAGATCAAGAAATTATTGTACATTGTAAGACTGGGAACAGATCAAATCAAGCCAAGATCTTTCTTGAATCAAAAGGTTTTACTCAGGTAAGAAGCCTTTTAGGAGGCATTGATGCATTTATGGGTTAATTGTAAAATTTTAAAACATAAAAAAACCAAGTGAATTAATCATCTTGGTCTTCTTCTTCATATAAAATGGCTTAAATCTCTTACTTTATAACACACAAAGACTAATAATGGTTGGAAAGATAAATCAATTAGTTTGTAACAGGTATCCCACTCATACCTCTTTGTGGTGCCCAATTAGCATGAATAATCTTCCACCCCTCATTTGTTCGTATCCAAACACTAGATGCACGAGTTCTATATGCAACATCTTCACCACCATCCACTGAATAATTACCTTTGGCATAAAAAGATAAAACAGCCGTACTCATATCTGGAGAAAATTGACTAGAAAAATCATATAATTCCAAAACTTTCCACTTTACATTTCCATCATCACCCAACTTGGATATATCAAATTCGTAGAAACCCTCGAGATTTGAATCACCTGTATACATAGGATTGTTGCCATCCATTAGCGACAATACAGCCTCTTTGTCCCCTTCTGTGATGGCTGTTTGAAGTTCATTTTGATTTTTAACTAGATTGCTTATGACCTCTTCTTTATTATTATGATGCCAATACTTTACAACACCAGTCCAATAAGGTGAACCCCCTCCGGCAGCAAAGTCTAATGCTTTAAGTTGATTGTCAAGTGCATTTTGATAGTTACCTAGTTCAAACTCAATCTCGGCCATGCTATCATAAATATTTGGGCCGTCATGTAGAGCAATAGATTTATTTTTACTCTCAATGGCCTTAGCATAATCAGCTGTGACATCTTCTCCCCGACCATAACCGTAAGTAATCGAATTGAGGGCTGGTGAAGCGTAATTAGGAAATTTTTCCGCAAATTCTATGCTAGCATTAACATCTTCTCCAACTGAAAAATAATTAAACATTGGACTACTGGGATAGGAAGCCAGTGCTGCATTTAATTTCTCTTTTACTTGAGCATCACTTGCAATCAGAATATCATACCAAGCTTTTTCTTCACCTGATAAACTCGTGCGGCTTATGCCGTTTAATTTTTCCTTTCTAGACCCCCAGTTCTCATTTGAACTTCCAAGACTCGCAATTAGAATTTTTGCACATCCACAATTTGGATCTAAAATCAGGGCTGCTTTGGCTTGACCTAACGCAATTAAATGCTCTACATTCAATCGAGATTCAATGGCCTCATTTATAATCATAGCTGCCTTTTTGGAACAGGAGGTTTTAGATATCCACTGAGCATGAGAATTAAATGCGATAAGTAGAAAAGTGGTAATTAATAAATTTTTCATCAGTATAATTGATTTTATGTTTGAATATAAGTTTCCAATAGACATAATTTTCATATCTATATCGACTAAATGTGAAATTTAAAATAATTAAAATAAATACTTTACATTTTACAAATTAAAATTTCATAAACATAAATATGTTAGTATTCTATAAAAATGATAGCCAAATTATCATTACTAAGAGTTCATGATCAGATATAACAAATAAATTATCAAGAATTTAAATAATTAAAGTTATGTTGGTTTATAAATTCTAGACAGCATGTATCTGTTTGATCATCAAAATTATTATCACTTATTTTAACCTATTTTAACTTAAAATTTACTGATAAATCACTTATCAAATAAAGAGTTTTAGGCAATCCCTTCCTACATCTCAACTCAAAATATCTAACTAAATTGATTTTATTTAACTAGAGATTTTATCCAAATGACGAGTGTCATTAGAGGTTACTAAT
The DNA here is from genome assembly GCA_902605755.1 of uncultured Marinoscillum sp. GTDB lineage: Bacteria > Bacteroidota > Bacteroidia > Cytophagales > Cyclobacteriaceae > UBA4465. The sequence continues at coordinate 20,753 of CACLDR010000010.1, forward strand.
GAAAAATGATTCCCGTTATAATTGACTTGATATCTGCACATGTTGGTATGTTTAAAACTTTCCATTTTACTCAAAGAATCATAGAGCAGCCATGATAGTAGAATTCGCATTGCTCGCCCATGCATACAAATCAAGATTTCAGATTCACTTTCCTGTTGCATGATATAAGCAAGAGCCTCTCTCTGACGAACCATCACTTGATTGGGAGATTCTCCCCCTGGTATTATTCGGTCGTAATCTCCTTTTTTCCAACTATTTAAAACAGCTTGATGATTTTTCTTAGTTTCTGGGGTAAAGATCGCACCCTCGTGATGACCCCAACTGATTTCGTTAAGACCTAACAATGATTCATATGGAACTCCCTTATTTAAAAAATGTATCACTGACTCTTTTGTTCGCTTAAGTGCTGATACATAAATTTTATCGAATTTCCGGGTATGATAAGTTTGAAAAAAAGCAGCTCCTTGTTGTCGTCCTTTGTCGTTTAATGGAGCATCAATACCTTGCCCTTGAACACGCCCTATTTTGTTGAAGGCCGTCTCACCATGGCGAATAATGTGTATAATTTTCTTACTGAAAATGAGTTATTAATTTTAAAAACAAAAATATAGCTTTTACATGAAGCATCTAAAAAATAAACTTTAGAATATAGTACAACTTCGTGAAAATTTGAAATATGAATATAAACAATAACCGTAAAACTAAAAATGAGAGAATTTTTGATTGAATGAACCCAATATAAACGTCTCGTTGTATCTTTGAAACTAAACATTATTATGTTTCCATCAAGCTACACTTTAAACATGTTAAATGCGTCTGTCAAGGGTACCTTGGTCGCACATTTAGGTATAGAAATTATCGAGATTGGAAATGACTTCCTGATAGCAAAAATGCCCGTCGATCATCGAACACAGCAACCTATGGGTCTATTACATGGTGGGGCTTCAGTTGTCCTGTCTGAAACTTTAGGAAGCCTGGCCGCGTCATTATTAGTTGATAAATCAGTTGAATTTCCTGTTGGTCTTGAGATTAATGCCAATCACATTAAATCCGTGAAATCTGGCTTTGTATACGGGAAAGTTAGCCCCATCCACGTAGGAAGAAGAACACACATATGGCAAACAGACATAAGAAATGAAGTGGGGAGATTGGTATGTACAAGCAAACTCACCGTAGCAATAATTGAAAAGGATAATGCCCCTGAAAACTGCTAAAGTCAATTTAGAAACTAAAGCCTTTGAGACGCCTTCCAAGCTTTGGCATTCTTTGATGGGAAGCCTATATCCTGTGGCCATTTGGCGGCTTCCCAATGAATCTTTTGTGTATGGAATTTCAGATTTAAGACCTCAAATACAAAAATATCAAAAACTAGAAGATGCTGGTAAAGGATTTTACGTAAATCCCTTTTTAAAACACCACCCTTCTCTCCCTCAGCTAATCAAAAGCGATCTAATGGTTAAGTGGCATAAAAAGAAATGTGTTCAAACCATCTTCGATGCACGACTAAATGACCAAGATATTAATAATTTCCAAAAAGCTTTAGGAATTACCAAACAAGTCCTACATCAACAAAAAACATTAACCCCGAACAATGGATTCCGCAGTGATGTAGTTAAAGCAGTCCAATCTATTAAGAAGGGTGTTTTAGAGAAGGTGGTGTTATCCCGATTTCATGATCAAACTTTACCTAATGATTTAGATCTGATGATTGCCTTTGAAGCAGCCTGTGAAGCTTATCCAAATGCGTTTATCTACTTGATTTCTACTCCTAATTTTGGATGTTGGCTGGGTGCTACACCTGAAACATTACTTGAGATAAACAATAATTTATTCAAAACCGTTTCTTTGGCAAGCACCCAAAAACTGAGGGCTAATCAAACAATGAATGAAGTAGCTTGGACCCAAAAAGAAATTGAAGAGCAAGCTATGGTTAGCCGATACATAATAGATTGTTTCAAGAAAATTAGATTGCGAGAATATCGAGAAAATGGCCCTAAAACGGTTCGAGCAGGTCTTATGGCGCATTTAAAGACCATTTATGAGGTAGATATGGAAGAAGTAAACATACCTGAGCTCGCAAGTACAATGCTCGAGTTACTAAATCCGACATCCGCGGTTTGTGGAATGCCCTTGCAACCGGCATTAGACTTCATCAAAAAACATGAAAAGTATGACCGAGAATTATATGCTGGTTTTTTGGGTCCTATCAATATGGACGGATATACACATCTATTTGTAAATCTGCGTTGCATGAAAATTATGGGACAGACCGGGCGTTTTTATGCTGGGGCAGGCATTACAGAAAATTCTAATCCCGAAAAAGAATTTGAAGAGACCCAGCTAAAAATGCAGACCTTAAAAAAAATTATCTTTCGACCATGAATCAAATTCATTTCGATACCTCTGAAATATGTTATCAATTGGGTATCCGAGATGCGGTATTTTCTCCCGGATCACGAAATGCGCCTTTGAGCATCAGCTTTTCGAGGCATCCAAAGATTCATACTCGCGTAGTGGTGGATGAACGATCTGCTGGTTTTATAGCATTAGGTATCGCACAGCAAACAAAAAAACCTGTAGTCATCTGCTGTACCTCGGGGACCGCCTTACTCAATTACGGACCTGCAATCGCCGAAGCCTATCATAGTCGAACTCCATTGATAATTTTAAGTGGAGATAGACCTTCAGAGTGGATCGACCAATGGGATGGACAAACCATCCAACAACAAAATATTTTTAGATCATTTGTTAAAGAATTTATTCAAATGCCCACATCACTCGATTTTAAGGATGCTCGATGGGCGTACAACAAAAAAATTGTAAAAGGTCTCCATTTAGCAAATCAGTCAAATATTCCTGTTCATTTAAATTTCCCCTTTAGAGAACCTTTTTATCCTGAAAAAAATCAAAAACTAGGATTTAGTCAAGACCTTGAAATTATCAAAAGCTATCCGTCACAAAATCAGCCTAACTGTGAGATTTTGATAAATGACTGGGTTAAAGCTACAAATAAGATTATTGTTATTGGACAAGGTCAATTATCTAACGATTGTATAAATGAGCTAACCCGTTTGGCCAATCAAGGTATTCCAATCATTGCAGATGTCATTTCAAACGGACATAATTTAACAGGTGTAATCCAACACCACGACCTTTTTCTTGATAATAAAGGTCTCCAAGATTATTTAAAACCTGATCTATTACTTACTTTTGGAAAGTCTATCATTTCAAAAAATCTCAAACTTTTTATTAGGAAAAGCGTAGCCAATCAATGGCATGTTGATCCTCAGCCTGAACTCCAAGATCCCTTTCAACGTCTTAAAGGCATAGTAGAAGGAAATCCAGAGCAAGTATTGCATCAGCTCATAGATCCAGGCCAACAATCTCAGGTATTCGCTAAACACTGGAAAAAAGCTCAAGATCATACAGCACTACTACTCAGTCAATATAAAGCTCCATTCAGTGAATTTTCTGCCATGAGAAAAGTGTTACAAAAAATACCCAGAGATATTCAAATTCACCTCGGCAATAGTATGCCAGTAAGATATGCCAATTTTCTCGGCATTGCACCCTACGCCGGTAGAATTTGGTCAAATCGTGGCACCAGTGGTATTGATGGTAGCAATGGTACTGCTGTAGGTCATGTACTTTCTTCAAATCAATTATCCCTATTACTAACAGGAGATTTAAGTTTCCTATATGATCATAATGCCTTTTTTCATAATGAAAATTTGACTCACATGAGAATCATTGTCTTTAATAATTTTGGTGGAGGTATCTTTGATTTAATCTCAGGTCCCGAGGCTTTTAATCAATCAGAAAAAAATAAATTCTTAATAAGTTCACATAAAAAAAATCTAAAACATAATGCTCTAGACATAGGATTTAAATATCACAAATGTGATAATTCAACAGGGTTAAATACCTTACTAACACATTTTTTTGAACCGTCTGATAAGGGCAAATTATTGGAGATTCAGACACAGCAATCAATAAATAAACAAGTTTTTAAAACATTAAAAAAAATCATATATGAGTACAAATTCATTTAATTGGACCTCTATTAAAAATTACCATGACATCAAATTTGATTTCTTTGATGGTATCGCAAAAATCACTATCAATCGACCAGAGGTATACAATGCCTTTCGACCAGAAACTAATATGGAAATGTTAGAAGCTATGGACATTGCTCGGGAGCGGCAAGATATAGGTGTAGTTGTTTTGACTGGAATTGGAGATAGAGCCTTTTGTTCAGGAGGTGATCAAAATGTTAAGGGAATCGGTGGTTATATTAGCGAAAATGGTATTCCACGCTTGAATGTATTGGATTTACATAAAAAAATTCGAGAAATCCCTAAACCTGTAATCGCTATGGTTAATGGATATGCCATAGGCGGTGGACACGTTTTACATGTAGTCTGCGATTTAACAATTGCAGCTGATCATGCTAAATTTGGTCAGACAGGTCCAAAAGTGGGTAGTTTTGACGGAGGATTTGGATCTTCATATTTAGCGCGACATGTCGGCCAAAAAAAAGCACGTGAAATCTGGTTTCTATGTGAGCAGTATACGGCAGAAGAAGCCGAAACAATGGGAATGGTCAATAAAGTAGTGCCATTAGAAGAATTGGAGACCACCACTGTACATTGGTGTCAAACCATCATGCAACGAAGTCCCATGGCCATAAGAATGATTAAGCGAGGACTTAATGCCGAGCTTGATGGACAAAGGGGCTTAATGGAACTCGCGGGAGATGCAACACTTATGTACTATATGATGGAGGAGGCACAGGAGGGTAAAAATGCATTTTTAGAAAAGCGGAATCCTAATTTTAAAAAATATCCTAAATTCCCTTAATACTTATAAACAAGACCCCTCATATATTATGGTACGATTCACTATCTGATAATCAAAACCAAATATATTGGAGATGGACTCGGCAATCTCTTTTGGCGTTTTTTTTTCATAACTCCTACTCAAAAGACATTTAGAAGCTGTATTATCAATAAATTTGAATTGGTAACCATAGACCCGCTCCATTATTGAAGCCACATCCCCCAGAGACGTATTTTGAAAAAATAATTTTTGGTTAGCCCAGGCTAAAAAGTTAGGGTCTTTGTTAATTGTTTTAATAGCACCACGTGTATTTGCTTTAATAATACCAATTTGACTCGGTTTAATGTTCAAAGGTGTGCGATTGCCTTTATAATTATCCCTGTTTTGTGTCAGCTCGACAAGCCCCTCAGCTACCCTCACTATGGTTTCTTTGGAATTACTTTCAATAGTAAGAATAGCATCGAAGACTGTGATTTCTGCCAAATCCGTTACTACCACAAGCGGCTGATTCTTAACTTCTCTAGATTCAAAATAGACTAACCCGTTCATCTCATAAATCTGCTGATTTGATGAATCTTGATTGCGGGTCAGTCGTGCTGATTTGTACAATTTGGATGTTGTATTAGGTGTCAAAATCATAGATGTAGTTAAATCTGTTTCAAGAACTAATAATTTGTTTCGATAAATTAGGATAAGTAACATTACCAAATACAAAGACATCAAAAAATAAGCTCCTATTGGTTTATTTTTCGAATTAAACGACATTTTTTCATATAATTATCTAGCCTTTATGAGCATCATAAACATACCCTTAAAATTATCGTACAAAGATGTGAATACTTTTTTTTAAACCCAATTGTAAATCAATCAAATACAATAATCTGAATTATTAAATCACTTGTATACAATGATAATTGGCTAAATTTAAGGTAAAATTAAAATCATTCATATTAAATAAATTGTGCAAATACACCTCAAACGTCTTTCTTTAACATTACAGAAAGATAATTTTAAATCTTTTTTAAACGGCAGTAGCCTTGGAAAATCTTTAACCTCGGAAGAACTTTGGATCCTCGAAATGGCTACAAAGCTGCAAGAGGGTGTGTCTGATTTTAGATTTCAAACCTCAGGCTCAACAGGGACACCAAAGAAAATAACCCTAACGAAAAAGCAATTAATACAAAGTGCCAAAACCTCATTATCCTATTTTTCAATAAAATCAGACGCACGTTTTCTGCTATGTATTCATCCCCAATTCGTCGGAGGGGCTATGCAAATTGTACGTGCTTTTGTAAATCAAGGAAGATTAGATATTTTGGCTCCTGAAAAAATATTAGATTTAGACCATACACAATATGATCTTGTTTCCATGGTTCCTATGCAGCTCAATAAGCTTTACACGCATCTAAAAAATCATCTCAATAATTTTAATTATTTACTTATCGGTGGTGCTCCAATAGATCCCAAACTTGAAGAAAAAATTGTATCTGACAACTCCATAGATACTAAAATCTGTGGAACCTACGGCATGACTGAAACGGCCTCTCACATCGCAATAAGATACTTCGGATCATCTTTATATAAAAAATTAGGGCCTTTGAAAATCTCTGTGGATAAAAAATCATGTCTTAGAATCAAGGGTGTACTCACTAACAATAAATGGATGCAAACCCAAGATATCATTGAATTGATAGATGAAAATACATTTAAATGGTTGGGTCGTCATGATTTTGTTATTAATTCAGGAGGGTTTAAAATTCATCCCGAAAAAATTGAGCATCAGCTACAAAAGCAAACCAATCGATCTCTTATGATCACATACGTACCTGATGAAGTCTTAGGACAAAAAGTAGTTCTCCTAACGGAGGGACGGTTGGCTATACTCGATTTTAATTTACTGCACGATTATGAAAAGCCAAAAAAAATATTAAGCATTAAAAAATTTAATTATTTCAAAAATGGCAAAATAAATCGAAATGCTACGCACAAAAAAATTAAAAAAAAATACCCCAAACTTTTTTTTTGAACTTTCTTTAAGGATGTGAGTGTTAAAAGACCTGAGTGTTATATTTTTTTTTAAAACAAGTATATTACATTATTAAATATCGTATTCTATTACTACTTAAACCGTAATAAGATTTTATTTAACCATTATAAAAATTTCTTGAAATGTAATTATTGCAAAATAAATTTTGTTAATTTTTATCTCGGAACAAACAATGTAATTTAATTTTTTTTACTCCTATCAATAGGTTTGGAAAGTATGAAGTCAGCATAGAAACCTGCAGCAATTATTGATTCTTCATTTAAATACCTGTGCTATTTGGTAAAAGCTAACCATTCAAAATATTTATTTCCCATCAATTATTAATCAATGTAATTTATACTTTTATTAGTTATTGATATTCTTACCAATTAATAATTATAAAGAATGATTAATAGAGAAAAAGATCTAATAAACATCTCCTATTTATAAAAACATTCTCTTAACGAATTCTAATTTGTATCAACCTGTTAATGTAAACTATCATGACAACATACAGCACGAAATTTAATATTAGATAAAATTTAAAAAGCCTCATACAGCTAAGCAAAAATTTACTTAATATTTAATTTAAAATAATAAAATCTAGAAAACAATACAAAAATTACCCTTTCTTGTCAAACACTGTTAGATCTCAAAAACGACCGATTTAACTCAAAGATTAATTCATAATACCCCAATTAACTAAAATAACTGTAAGAAGTTACTTAAAACGAACCTTCAAATGTAGATTAACAAAATTGGTAAAATAAAGAGTACTAATCTAAATGTTCATACGATTTAATACTGTAAGCTGAAGCCACTCCTACCAAGGCACCAAATAAATGTGATTCCCAACTAATCGCTTGATTGAAATCAAAAACCGTATAAATCATACCACCATAAACAGCTAAAACTGAAATAGAAATAATCAAGGCTTTAAATTTTCTTTCAAAAAAACCAATTGAAATTAAAAAAAAAGCCAAAGCATAAATCAAGCCACTCGCACCAATATGAAAAAAAGCTCTTCCAAAAAACCAGACCAAAATATTAGTAAAAAAATAGCATTGAAGAAATATTCTATTAGCAATATTGGGATAGAAAATATAAAGTACTGTGCCTAAGAAAAGTACAGGGATTGAGTTAGAAGATATATGATGTAAATTTCCATGAATTAATGGACCAGTTAATATACCAATAATACCATAATAGCTTCTAGGTAAAATACCCAAATAACCAAAGTCAATATTCAAAAAGAAACTTATCAAAAAAAAAACCACATCAAACTCAGTAACCTCAAAGGCCTAAGAATAGATAACTTAACTACTGAATGCATACATCAATTTTATATCAAAATATTTTAAAACTTTTCTTAGTATGCAGAATAGACTTTTTATTTACTAAGTAGGGGTATTAATCATTTTAAGTGTTAATAGTTTTGCCTCCTCATAGGTTACCGACATATAACCTAAGATCCCTCCAGAAGCCTCTGCTATTCTCCTGGCCCAATCCTCAATACTGGCATAAAATTTAATCGAAAAATATTTGTCAAGTTTAGGCAAAATTAAGTTTAATTTCCTTAATTCATAAATAAGATCACTGTTTCTTATATCTAAATCATTAGATGTTTTTGCAATGCAAGTCAGCAATTTTTCTTCAAAATTGTAACCTACCAAGCGATAATATCCGGCCAATTCGTTAGTAACACGGTGTTGTTTATTATACGCCAGTAAGATCGCTTCTTTCTTCTCTTTCTGATCAATATTACCATCTGCACCGGCTATCAAAACGGAAACAAGAATAGGAACACTTAACATCAAATCAATTTCATCATCACTTAATCCTTTAAATTCCTTTAACATTCTAAAATTAAATCTTTTTATTATCGCGAAAATACATTAAAAAGTAACTCCAAAACAATTTTAATTAAAAACTAATTTTTTAAAATATCATTTTTAAATTGGACTCAATTCATCCATAATTTCTGGTTTTTTGTTCCACAAATAGAGATCTAATACTGCCAATACACGTGCTATAAGTTCTCTTATCCTTACTTTTGTAGGTACTGACAGCTTAGACGATTTAAGTATAAACCCATAGGACTTTAAGCCATAATAATTTGCTATAAACAGTGCCCTATACAAATGAAACTCTTGAGATATAATTATGAAACTAGTCTGTCCAAAGATCCGTTCACAACGCACAATGGAATCTAGGGTTCGCAATCCAGCATAATCCAAGGTAATTGCTGATTGGGGAATACCTCTTTCTCTTAGAGCATTAAGCATGTCACGAGGCTCATTGTAGTATATACTTCTATTATCACCGCTGACCAAAATATGAACAATTATTCCACGCTCATAAAGCTTTGCAGCAGCGTTCATTCGTTCTTCGAAAAATTCATTTTTGACACCTGTGGTCGTAAATCGGGAAGTGCCGAGCACTAAGCCCACTTTTTGAGCAGGTGGCAAATTATCCTCCTTAAATATTTGATCTGAGGTACTTACTAAAATCCAAATGTTCAGGGATATCAAAGTTAAAAAACCAAAACCCAAAGAAATAAACATTCGTTTAAACCATTTTTTCACGACCGATTAAGTTAATATGTTTGTTATTCCTCATTAAAGTTAGCTTATTCATAATGATTTGACTCCCGCAAAAGTCTAATCGAAAAGTCCCATTTGATTATCTTCGCGCTCAACCTCATCTTGAATAAACGATTTTAGCGATTCAATATCCTTCTTTGCAGAATCTTGAAGCTCAGTTTCTTCATTAGATAATTCAATTTTAACTAAATTCTGTATGTTGAATTTATTTCCAGAAGCTTTCCAGCCTTTGACATCTATAAGTACGTCCAGATTTAGATTTTTACGTAATTTTTTATTTTTCTCCTTATAGGTGACTAAAACTCCTACTTTTAAAGCATCACTCACAAAATATAATTTTGAATTTTTAGTTTCAGATATGAAAAAAAATGATTTTTGCAATTTTACTTTTTCAATTTTAAACCTTTTAATAAAAAAAGATTTAGTAACACCCTCCTGATAGACAGCGGTAATAATTCCATCAGGTATAAATTTGGTCAAATAACATATATTTTTAGTTTCAAAACGATTGCTCATATCGAATGTAGTCAACTCGTAATAACCATCATAATAAAAAACAATAATTAGATCTTCTGATTTGAAATTACCTAAATAAAGACCCCTATCATTAGTATTTAATCGACCAATAATATCATCATACCAAACATCTAGTCCACCCAAAGTAGATTTCCCTGCAATTTTGAGCTGTACTTTTCTCACCGGATATTTAGTCACTATATTTCCGGATGCCAACCGGCCTTTAATCTCATAATCCGAAAAATCTATATCAAATTTTTTCTTTCGCGCAGTACTTGCGGCTGTCAAATTCACAGTAACTACCTCCGCCTCTCCATTCGGATTAGCCGAAAAATACCATACCTTGGACCCTTTTGCCTCTTTAACTAAAAGATATTCCTTGTCCCTAGTTACGCTTAGTATATTGAATCTCTTAATCATAGATCTACCCGAAATTCCATCTTTGTAAATCATATTATAAACCATACGCTCGTCACCTTTCTTGTAAACAGCTACATGTATAATTCCTTTACCTACAAAAACCTTATCTTGAACTCTTGATACCAAACACACCCCATCATTCCTAAATACAATAAAATCATCAATATCAGAACATTCCGATACAAATTCATCTTTCTTTATGTTTATACCAACAAAACCCTCTACTCTATTAACATACAACTTTGCATTATTTGCTGCGACAACAGTGGCCTTAATCGTATCAAAACTTGCAATTTCGGTTTTTCTCTCTTTACCTTCACCATATTTTTCAATCAATTGATTATAATATAAAATCGTAAATTCTGTTAAATGTGCGAGATCATAAAGAGTTTGCTTTAACTCCTCCTCAAACTTTGTCATAAGTTCATTTGCCCTAAAGGTATCATACTTAGATATTCGCTTGATTTTAATCTCAGTCAAGCTAGTCAGATCTTCATCATTAATTTCTCTATAAAATTTTGCCTTAAATGGCTCTATTCCATTGTCTATCACATTGAGAACGTTGTCCCAAGTCTCACATTCTTCTATATCCCTGTAAATTCTATTCTCGATAAATATTCTCTCTAATGAAGAAAATAGAATCTTTTCAAGTAATTCACTTTTTCGTATTTCAAGTTCTTGTCGCAGTAAATCTTCAGTCTGACCAACACTATGCCTTAAGATCTGTTTGATTCCAACAAAATGAGGCTTATCGTCAATGATAACGCAGGCATTAGGTGAAATAGAAACTTCGCAATCAGTAAAAGCATACAAAGCATCAATAGTTATATTGGGAGAAACTCCATTTGCCAGCTTAATCTGAATTTCTATTTCTGAAGCAGTATTATCAATTACTTGCTTTATCTTAATTTTTCCTTTATCATTTGCTTTAATAATGGAGTCAATTAATGAGGTAGTAGTTGTTCCATAGGGTATCTGTTGTATCAGTAATGTTTTACTGTCCTTTTCTTCTATTACGGCTCTTACGCGGACTTTTCCTCCTCTTTTACCATCGTTATAATCAGTTATATCAATTTTTCCACCGGTTTGAAAATCAGGAAATAACTTAACGGATCTTCCTTTGAGAATACTTATACAGCCTTTGAGTAATTCAACAAAGTTATGGGGCATCATTTTGGTGGATAAGCCCACAGCTATTCCTTCTACACCTTGCGACAGTAATAAAGGAAATTTGACAGGAAAAGTTACGGGTTCTTTTTTTCTTCCGTCGTAGGACAATTGCCAATTTGTTGTTTCTATATTGTAAAGCACATCCAATGCAAATTTGGATAAACGAGCCTCAATATACCGAGGTGCTGCAGCACCATCTCCAGTACGCACGTCACCCCAATTCCCTTGCATATCAATTAGTAAATCTTTTTGACCTAAATTAACTATGGCATCTGCGATGGATGTATCTCCATGGGGGTGAAACTGCATAGTAGTGCCAATAATATTAGCCACCTTATTGAATCTACCGTCATCCAATTCTTTCATGGCATGCAATATTCTTCTCTGCACAGGCTTCAATCCATCTTCAATAGTAGGGACGGCTCTTTCAAGAATTACATAAGAAGCATAATCTAGAAACCAGTTTTCATACATTCCTGTGACAGGCAGCACCTCGTGAATCTCATCCTCATTTAAATTCTCATTCATATGTCTTTTTTCTTATATGTTTTTTCTTATATATATCAGCATCAACTTATTATCTCTATCCAATTCAATTATTACATTGAAAAAGTTTTCCAAATAAGGAATGGTACCCGTATAATGATCACATTTCAAAGGAGGTTAATGTAACAATCTCAGGGGAACCTCCTAAGGCAAGGAAAGAAGTATAAGTATCCACTGAATTTTGATAAGGAATAATGATATCAGCATCACCGTAATATAAATATGTGGGAATCTTCAATTTCCAATCCATCATACTATTTTGTTCAAAAAGATCAGAAATTTCTGAAAATTTTTGATCATCAGGATTTGACAAAAAATTGACTGAAATTAATACTGCTACCGTATCATTTAACTGACTGTTTATCTGCGACCCATCAGAAATACCATCAAAAATATTAATAATTCGCTGTGCATAGGGTTTATTAAAAATTTGACTTGCCCTTGAGGTATCAATATCGTAGTAGGTTCGACAAAATTCGGCGATATAGGCCATGTAGTAAGGAGGTTTATAAATGTCCTGATCGAAAAAAAAATCACGAACGCCCTTCATATAATAGCCTCCGCAGGCTGGAAAAGAGGCCCTCAAGTTAAAATATTTAAGGCCGTTCTCTTCAATATATTTATGCGTTGCCATGGCTAAGTACCCACCTTCTAAATAACCAATTAAATACAATTCTGCATCTGGACTAATTTCTTCTTGACTCATTAATTCTCTGACAGCTCTAAGTCCATCGACAACTACCAAAGTAGACGTTTCTTCGACATAATAAGAATACATAATTTTCTCAGAACTTCCAAAACATATGAAATCAGGTACTACCGATATAAAACCTGTTGAAGCCATAGCTGCATATACAAAAGTCTTAATATCTTCAGTTGATAATTCACTTGGTGCATCTCTATTAGCTGTAATGGTACCATGTGCAAAAGTCAAATAATTAAGTTCTTCCCCATAACCCAAAGGCACAAATGCCCTTCCAGGAGCTATTATATTCGATCCTTTGTAGATTGTCGCGTATGTTATGTTCCATATTTGGAAATTATACTTCATTTGAGATACTGGAAAACCTAAACCAATCGAATTAATTAAATTCCTGATATTTGTTTTCGATGGTTTACTTATTTTAAATGCCGAAAGCAAACGAATAGGCATTTGATCTTCTTCCTTTAGCTCAAAATAGTCTTCTTCAGTGCTACATGAGGATAAAAAGAGACTTATTTGCATGACTAAATTTGCCAATATAAAGTAGTTAAACTTTTTATTTATTTGCATACTCATCATCAATTTTTCAGTTTCCTTCCTCAATCAAATCCTTCTCTACCCTGAGTTTATCAATAATAAACTGCTGACGATTTGGAGTATTTTTTCCCATATAAAATGACAATAAATCTTTAATCTTCGTTTCCTTTCTCAAAATAACAGGTTCTAGTCTAATATTCTCACCGATAAAACCGGCAAACTCATTTGGAGATATTTCACCCAAGCCTTTGAAGCGGGTGATTTCGGCATTTTTTCCTAATTTTTGTGTAGCTGCTTGACGTTCAATCTCGTCATAACAATAAAACGTTTCCTTTTTATTCCTGATACGAAAGAGGGGTGTATCTAAAATAAATAAATGCCCGTTTCTGACTAATTCAGGAAAAAATTGTAAAAAATAAGTTAACAAGAGCAATCTAATATGCATCCCATCGACATCCGCATCAGTGGCAATAATTATTTTCTTATATCGCAAACCTTCCAAACCATCTTCAATGTTTAAGGCATGCTGTAACAAATTAAATTCCTCATTTTCATAAACTACCTTTTTGGTATGGGCATAGCAATTAAAAGGCTTACCCCTCAAGCTAAAAACAGCTTGAGTTTGCACGTCGCGAGTTTTTGTAATAGATCCACTGGCTGAGTCTCCCTCTGTTATAAAGATCATGCTATCATTACGGCGCTCTTCAACTAATTTCTTATCATTTAGGTGAACTCTACAATCTCGTAGTTTTTTATTGTGCAAACTAGCTTTTTTGGCGCGCTCATTTGCCAGTTTTTTTATCCCTGCAATCTCCTTTCGCTCACGCTCAGATTGTAGAATACGTTTCAATAGCAAAGCTGCTGATTCACTATTTTGATGCAAATAGTTATCTAGCTCTTTTTTAATAAAGTCATTGACAAAAGTTCGCATCGAAGGCCCTTGTGGTCCCAAATTCGGAGAACCTAATTTAGTTTTGGTCTGTGACTCAAATACAGGCTCTTGCATCCTTATTGCAATTGCTGCTACAATACTCGCCCTTACGTCGGCCGCATCGAAATCTTTTTTAAAAAATTCTCTGACTGTCTTAACGACAGATTCTCTAAATGCAGCCAAATGAGTACCTCCTTGGGTCGTAAATTGACCATTTACGAAGGAATAATATTCTTCGCCATATTGATTTGAATGAGTTAAGGCGATCTCAATATCCTCTCCCTTCATGTGCATAATAGGATATTTGATATTCTCTTCATCGGTTTTGCGCTGCAAGAGATCTAATAACCCATCTTCTGAATGATATTTCTTACCGTTTAGTAGCAGAGTTAGCCCCGCATTCAAATAAGCATAATTCCAAATAAGATTATCTAAATAGTCAGGAATGAAATGAAAATTTTTAAAAATAAAATTATCTGGCTCAAAAGTGATGCAAGTCCCATTTCGATCTGTCGTACTCGTAATATTTAAATTAGATGTAATCCCTCCTTGATTGAACTCGGCCATTTTGGTTTTGCCCTCACGAAAAGATTGCACCTTAAAATAGCTGGATAGGGCATTTACCGCCTTCGTACCTACCCCATTTAGTCCAACTGATTTTTTAAAGGCTCCAGAATCGTATTTACCTCCAGTGTTAATTTTAGAAACACATTCAATAACTTTACCCAATGGAATACCCCTACCATAATCCCTGATTTTAACTTTATGATCTCCAACTTTTATTTCAATGGTTTTACCAAAACCCATCATATGCTCATCTATACAATTATCAATGATTTCTTTTACCAATACATAAATGCCATCATCGTACGCAGAACCATCTCCCAACTTTCCGATGTACATTCCTGGCCGAAGCCGGATGTGTTCCCTCCAATCCAAAGACTTTATACTTTCTTCGGTATAATCAGAATTAGCTATTACCATGTATAATATAAATATTGTAGATCATTAAAACCAATTGGGAAATTAAAAAAAAAAACGCACCTATCGATAAAATAGTTTTTCACAATATTTGAGTTTTTATTTAAATAAATCAATATAAAATATTGATATAAAGCAATTTAATTAGTCAAATGATTTTTTTGTTGACATAAAATAAATTGCCAATCCCGTCCAAATTATCAATAATATTGGACCCAAATAATTTAAATAAGCATAATTTGAAAGCTGTAGGCTTGATGCATTATTAAGTACTCCAAGAAAGCCTATCAAAAAACAGATATAGAAATTTACTACCACCGGAAGGACTGCAACCCAACCTGCCGAAAGAAGCCCAAATCTTTGGGCAATTTTCGGAGACATAATTTTGATCAAAAGCCAAAGAGCAATATTGATGACCAGAAATATAAATGCACCAAGATAAAAAAAATAAGTACGATGCATAGTTGGCATATCTGTTTCAACGGAAAAGCTGACTACGGGATCTAAATATGCATAAACTATACTTAAGGTTCCTAAGAAAAATGCGATAGACAATAGCCTGACAAAATTAACAGCTTTGAGCATATAAAAGGATTTTCAAATATCTAATCTGTTTAATGGATATTACAAAATTAGAATCAAATACGATAACATTTAAATATATTTTATTTTCAAGTCTAAAATTATTTTGACCTTTTAAGTTTTTCAAGGGGTATATTAAACCTTAATTTACCTGAATTTTCATCTCTATTAAATCACAAATTCAATTTTTAAATCAAATTGATTTAATAACACATATTTCCTTTAATAGTCAATACATTGACAAGCCTACTCTTATTATTTGCACCTTTGTCTATATGCACTTAAATCCTCTTAACTAGTTAATGAGCCATAACTTTTTAACTGCTAAAGGTTCAAATTAAAATTCAGTCATCCATAAATCTAATTTATTCCAAGTTGATCAAATATCAAATGAGATAAGAATGCAACTGTTTTGATATTTATCAATACAAGTTTATATTGCCTAAGTTGATTTACCTTTTTCCCAAAGGTCGCTATTAGCATGATTTTAATTGAAAAGCAGCAACTAACTGGAATAAATGATTTTCTGAAATAATAAGCTACAGAGATATGCATAGATCCATAACAATAATCTCCATCTAAGACGTCTAGTAGGCTTTTAACGCCTCATAATTATAGAGATCTTATACTGTAATAAAATGGAATCCTTGATGAAAATTGATTAATGCAACTTACGTATCCAATAATCAGCTTCACTGAGTTGGTCTATTTTTTTGGTCTGCTGCGCTTCTTTTAATGCATCATCTATCTCTCCCGAAGAAGTCAGGTGAAAATATCCACACTGGTCACAGGTATAAAATGTGCGAGTTGAAGAATTTTGATATTTGACATGAAGCCTAATCAAAGCTTCTTTAGCATCCTGTTCGCTGTAATAGATGATTTTTCGTGAAGTGCAGACGCTCATTTGTTTATATGTAATCTTAAAATTATAAAATTCGTATAAATTAACCCTTTAAAAACCTTTCGATCTGTTTGACTGTCAATTACTTTTAAACCATATAAATTTTGAAAAACTAAATTATTTAAATTTACTCAAAATTTAAAATTTAAATATATGAAGCGTTTAATCTTGTCAAATTTTGATGATTTTGAGACTAGAATAAATACTGTTTTAGGATCATCAGCGTACTTTAAAATTGACCAAGATCAAGTCAATAAATTTGCCGAGGTAACCGAAGATCACCAATGGATTCATACAGATCCAATTCGAGCAGCCCAAGAAAGTCCTTTTGGTGGAGCTATTGCTCACGGCTATCTTACTTTGTCTTTGGTTCCTCATTTGTGGGGTCAGATCCTAGAGGTTAAAAATCTTAAAATGATGGTGAATTATGGTATTGAAGCTCTTCGATTCAATCAACCTGTAGCTGTTGGTGCACAAGTAAAATTGCATGCAACCTTAAATTCAGCGATCAATTTACGTGGTATTACCAAGATAGAGGTTGATGTCAAACTTGAGATAAAAGATGTTAGTAAACCTGCCTTCTCTGCAGTTTTAGTTTTTTTATACCATTTCAATTCCTGAAATTAAATAAATATTATTTATCAAATCATAATATTTCAGGTCTAAATAATTAGTGATAATCAAAAATTTAATTTTATAAACTTTTTATGTGTGAAACAATGATGCTTGAAAACAAATGAAAAATTAGGTGAATTGATTTAGCATAATGAATACGAAAATCAATCATGTTTATCGTAAAACAAATTATCTTATCTTAATTAAAATTGGCAAAAAATATTAGTATACCCTATTTCAATACAAAAAAGTTAAGATTACTTAAACACCTGCAAGAGATTACAATAATTACCTTTATAATGATGTTTTTTAAAGCTTTTTAAATGCTTACACTTAAAAGATTTATAAGGCAAATGCCGCTTTTAAAGAATCGTAAAAATGTATTTGGTTAGCTTGGGTAATCAAATAAAACTATTTGTTTCTAGAATGAACTCTAGTTATCAAGCTGGAGACAGCGACGATAAATAGTTTTTTTTAATCTTTTTTATTGAATTAAATCACTGCGAAAGAAACGGACTTATGATTAATAAAAAACTTTTTGATCAATATAAATAAAATCATTAAGTCATTTAATACCTTTTCTTACAATCAATTAATTTCCTATTTCAATTCAAATGAAAAAGTATATTTTTCAATTTTAATATTACCGTCGTTAACATCATCAAGGCTTCGTCTTATTCCAAAACCATAATATCAAATTCCTTGATATGCTCCATATGAAAACCGTCGGATCTGGTGATTATTTTAAGCTTTTATTACTGTTTTGAATGCTTATAATAACCTAATAGACCAAACATTATTTCGACTCCGATAAAAAAGTATTTTTTTAAAATATTTCATCATTTTTAATCAGTGCCAAAAAAATATTGAATTCAAAAAAAGTTTTTTTAGCTTAAGTATTGAACCATTTTTTAAAATAGTTTAACAATAGTTTGGCAAATCGATACCTATCTTCATCGAAGATATAAAGTATTTAAACAATTTTATCTAAATTATTCCTTTGACACGTCCAACTATAAAATCCTCGATTCATACCATTGATTCAATGGAAATGGCTGTCAGATTTGGTCAAGATATCTTTTACAAATTAGTGCATCAAATTACCTGATCGCTGATCAGACTTGAGTTCAATATTTACCTACAAACCTACACTAATATCACTTTGCTGTGCATAATTCATTTAAATCTTATTATTCAACTCTTGCTTAAAATATTGTTTCAAATTATTCAAATTTTTTTGCTCTAAATCATTTAGTAACAATTCTCTTTGATTTATCCACTCCAAATAAATTCGTTTGCACTTATCAAATAAAGGGTTCTGGATATCGTTCCGGTAGCCTATCGCATTGGTGATACATTCTTGACATTCCAAAAAGCTATAGTTAAAAAAAGCTTTTCTCGCTAGTTTATAAAAATAATCTGCCTTCCCATTGAGAAGATCTTGCTCATTTTGACTCTTTTGATCATAGTATTGGGAGAAAGAACTAACAATCGGATCAGTTTTAATGGCGTTTAGATTAAATAAAGATTTAAAGACTAATCCCTCCAATGAAATACATCTACTCAGGGCTGCATAAGCTTGACCGTTGGTGAAAGTATCGTTAATATCAGCAATTACCTTCTCAAAAGTGAGTCCTTGACTTTTGTGGACCGTAACGGCCCAAGCTAGTCGGACAGGAATCTGAGTGAAAGCACCTATTTCCTCTGATACAATAGTCTTTCTCTCTGGATGCCATCGGTATGAAATATTGGTCCAAGTGGTGCGATAAATTGTAATAAATTCATGAGATTTTGTACTGATCACAATATAATCTTCGTGTAACTCCAAAATGGTCCCAATACTTCCATTAAAATATTTTTTAGAGGTATATTGATCGGCTCCATCATCAGAAGGAACCCTTCCTGAATCGTTGATGACGGTCATTATTTGTGCCCCAATTTTTAAGACTAAATTTTCTTGAGTCCTCATAAAGGAGGAAGGAAAAACACCTTCCACTAAGCCCGCATAATTTTTTTCATCAGTTTTTAGGTGCTTCAATTTATTTTCATTCACCTGATCTACCCTTAGGTTAGTCGTACTTAATTGAATGTAGTTCTCCTCTAATTTGGGCTTAAAATTAGGTATATAACGACTATTCAAAAGGGCAATATCATCAGGATTCATTTGATTGAATCGGACTTTATTCAGTAATTCAACAAATTGTAAATTTTTTTGTCGGTAGATTTTTTTTAATTCAAGTTTTACTGGTTTGATAATTTTAAACACATTGGAACTAAAAAAATACATAGTTTTATAATATTCTCCTAATATGAATCGTTCCTCACGTTTTACTACAGGAGGTAACTGAAAAGGATCTCCCAACATCAATACTTGAACTCCGCCAAATGGTAGATAGGGTTTATCTCTGAATACCCGTAAAATATATTCAATGGCATCCAGTACGTCACATCGTACCATTGATATCTCATCAATAATTAATAATTCCATCTCTCGAATGATTTGAGATTTTTCACGGTTATATTTTAGCATTTCAAATATATTGATTTGATCTTCGCTTATTTTTCGAGTTCTGAATCTGGTATCATCGGGGCGCAAAGGCTCAAAAGGGAGTTTAAAAAAAGAATGAATAGTTACACCTCCTGCATTGATGGCCGCCACTCCTGTAGGAGCTAAGATTACCTTTTTTTTTGAAGAAATAGCGTTGACATATTTAAGAAAAGTAGTCTTGCCTGTTCCAGCTCTACCGGTAAGAAATATTGAACGATCTGTAGACTGAACAAATTCTACAGCAGAATTGAATTCTCGATTGTGTGGATCAAGTGTTTCTAGAAACTCCGCCAAATTATCCATGAATTATTGAAGTTGCTTAAATTCAATATGAAGTTGCTTACTGATTTGTCTCATGTATTTAACCTCTTTTGGAGCAATTAATAGGATAGATACACCTTTCCTCCCTGCGCGGGCCGTACGCCCACTTCTATGTATATAATATTCTACCTGATCAGGTAATTGATAATGAAATACGTAAGCTAAATTATCTACATCGATGCCTCTTGCGGAAATATCGGTTGCGATCAATACCTTGAGCTTATCTCCCTTAAAAGCACGCATGACTTTATTTCGTTCAATCTGCTTAAGGTCACCGTGAATACAGCCAACTTGATAATTCTTAGCTGTCAATTGATCATGGAGCTGTTTAGTGGCTCGTTTAGTCCTACAAAAAATTATACCTCGTTTCTTTTTATGCGACCTAAGAAAAAAAACCAAAGCTTCAACTTTTTGATCTTGATCACAAATGGCGTATTGATGTGCAATATCTGGATTGAATTTTTGATCTTTATTGACCTCTACCTTGACTGCTTCGGGATCCATATAATTATTTATGATCTGAATGACCTTTTTGGGCATGGTCGCGGAAAACAACCAAGTATTGCTTGAACGTGAAGTCTGTTCTAAAATCAAATCTAAATCTTTTTTAAATCCAAAACTCAGCATTTCGTCTGCCTCATCCAATACGACGGTATTTATTTTGCTCAAGTCCACTGCCTTTCTACGTTGTAAATCTAACAATCTTCCCGGCGTAGCCACTAATATGTGAGTTTTTCTCCGAAGGGAACTGATTTGAGCTTCTATTTTTTCACCACCATAAACAGCTTCAACATAGATCTTTTCAGTATATTTTGTCAATTTAAATATTTGCTTGGCAATTTGTTGTCCCAATTCTCTGGTAGGACATAAAATCAACGCTTGAATTTTAGATTCAGTGAAATTTATATTTTGGATTATTGGAATACTGTATGCAGCTGTTTTTCCCGTACCCGTATGTGCCATACCGATAAAATCTATTGGTGATTTAATGAGCTTTGGAATAGACTGAACTTGAATTTCTGTTGGCTTTAAGATGCTTAGCCCTTCGAGACCTTGAATAACTTGATTAGTAACTCCCAATGATTTAAATGACACCAAAATAACTCAATTATTTAGTATCAAAGTTACTTCAATTTATTTGTGCGAACGAAATAAATGAATCGAGCATCATATTGGATTATATTAAAAGTAACTTTGCTACAAATGATTCATATTGGAATACATAATGAACTGATAGTTGATCGCATTTTAGCCCCTGGCGCTTTTTTGATAGACAGTGAAGGAAATGATGTCCTCCTGCCTAATAAATACTTACCCACAGGAATAAAAACGGGTGATCAAATCAAAGTATTTGTCTATAATGACTCTGAAGACCGTATCGTAGCTACGACTCTACGTCCTTTGTTACAGCTACATGAATTTGGTTACTTAAAAGTGAAAGACACCAATAATATAGGTGCTTTTTTGGATTGGGGTCTGGAAAAAGACTTGCTTGTTCCTTTTAGGCAGCAGCATAGACGCCTAAGTATTGGCCAATGGTGTCTGGTCTATCTGTATATTGATACACTTACCCATCGATTAGCCGCAACCACTAAAGTGGAGAAGTACTTTGAAAAAGAAAATATTGAACTGGAAGTAAATCAAGAAGTTGATCTGCTCATTACAAGTGAAAGTGATTTAGGTGTTAATGTTATAATTAACAATTCCTATAGTGGCATGATTTTCCGTAATCAAATCTACACAGACATCATGATGGGTGACCATATCAAAGGATTCATTGAACAAGTTCGATCTGATGGAAAAATAGATGTTAATTTAAGAAAAAAAGGGATGGAAAACCTTGAGGAAGGTACTCAAACCATTTTAGAAGAACTGAGAGCCTCCAATGGTTTTATCGCCCTAACCGACAAAAGCACTCCAGAAGAAATTCAATCGGTACTTCAAATGAGTAAGAAGAATTTTAAAAAATCTTTGGGCATTCTATATCGGAACAAGCAAGTATTATTAAAAAAAGAAGGAGTTTTGTTAAGGACAATTCAAAAAAAATAGACCTTTTATGTTAAAATATTCTACGTTTACCACACAGCATGAGTGAAAATTGTTTATTTAACAGAAGAGCTAACTTCCTTATTTACATTATCCCACTTCTCAATATCTGTAGAAGAATAGAAATAATATAAAATTTGACTAGTAAAAAGCATTAAAGCACCAAACTGATGGATTACTCCTAATGCAATTGGTACTGCATAAATTAAAGTAAATATGCCCAAAAAGACCTGAATAGATACAAGGCCTACCATGAAGTAAAGACTATTATTTTGTCCCTTATTTTGTTTTCTGTGGCGCGAAACAACAAACCTATAGCCTACAAGTAAAAGAACTATAATACCAAGATAACGATGGATTAGCTGAACCGAAGCTAAATTCTCAAAAAAACTGATGATACCGTTTGTTTCAAAAGCGTATAAAACAGATTCGGCAATCCATTCAGCACCCATCTTTGGAAATGTGTTATAGACTAAGCCTGCCTTCAATCCTGAAACAAAAGCTCCGTAGACAATCTGAAGAATTGTGAAGAAAATCAAGATCTGAATTCCAAGTAATGAAGTTGTAGTATTTGATGACTTCTTTGGATAAACTTCGCCCAAAAAGACCCAAAGCAAATAAGCGTATAGTGCAAATGCAATGGTAAGGTGTGCTGCCAATCGGTAATGACTTACATTGGGGTCATTTACAAGGCCACTCTTGACCATGTACCAACCCATAGCTGCCTGTAATGCACCCAAGAGACATGCTATTAAAAGCTTTTGAACCAATTTGTTGGACAATCTTTTTTGAATGATGAAATAAATAAAAGGTAATAGAAAAACCACTCCAATGAACCTTCCTATCATTCGATGGATGTATTCCCACCAAAATATGGATTTAAATTCACTCAGCGTAAAATCATAATTTTTTAATTTAAACTCTGGCGTTTGTTTATAAAGTTGGAAAGTTTCCATCCAATCTGCGGTAGTCAAAGGAGGAATCGTTTCCATGAAAAGACTCCACTGGACCATGGACAATCCAGAATGGGTAAGTCGGGTTAAACCACCTACAATTACCATTATAGCTACCATTAAGCATCCAGAAAAAAGCCAAAAAATAACACCTTTATCACCAATTGGTTTCATAGCGACAAAAATACGACTGACCCGGTTAGACTCCAACATATCAAATAATTATATCAATGAGATACTAATTATCGATACTTACATCCAAGAGGTATGCATTTTCACGCCAGTCCCATTTTCATCAGAAATTATCACCTCACCATCATGATAACTCGGACCTGAAGCGATGTCGTCACGAATAAGTAGCGGACCATCCATATCTACATAATCTAACATTGGTAACAATTGACTTACCGCTGAAATACCCACAGATGACTCAGTCATACAACCCACCATTACCTTCAAGCCCAGTGATTTAGCCTGAGCAATCATTCTCTTAGCCATCAACAATCCTCCACATTTCATCAATTTTATATTTATCCCGTGGAAGTAGCCTTTACAACGCGGCACGTCGATCATGCCGACACAACTTTCATCAGCAATAATCGGCAAAGTGGTGTATTTATAAACTTCACCCATCCCCTCCCAGTCTCCGGCAGCGAGGGGTTGCTCGATAAATTCTACACCTAAACTTTTGAAAGACTTGGTGTATTCAATGGTTTGGGTTGGTGTCCAAGCACAATTAGCATCTACACGAAAAACAGCGTTCGTTATTTTTCTTAAACATTGTATTACTCTCAAATCATCACCAGTACCTAATTTTATTTTGTAAACGGGCCATGGAAAAGCCTTAATTTTATTAATCATTTTAGGTAATTCGTCCATTCCAATCGTATAATTAGTCAGAGGTTTAATAGAAGTATCTAAACCCCAATATTGATGAATTGAAATCTCATTGAGTTTCCCAAACAAATCATGTGCTGCGACATCCAAGGCACACATCGCAAAATTATCCTCTTGAAAGAACGATGTTAAATTCTCTATAAACCCCTCCAATGAATCAAAAGAAAAATTTTCAATATAATGCCTATTTTTCTCTAAAGTTTCAATGATGGATACTATGTCTCTTCGATAATAATTACTGGCTGTTGCCTCTCCGAAACCCATCTTACCATTATGCTCAAGCCCTACAATCAAGGTCTTCTGAATATCACGCTGATCATATGCTATTTTAAAGGTGTCATGCAGATGAAGATCAAATACCTTATAATGTAATTTCATTTCATCAGTTTTTTAGTAAAACAGTCACGAGAGGCCACATATTTTCTATTTTAACAAATCTAATAATAACCGGTTCTTTAAGTATCATGGGACAGAATGCCAGATGGCCATTACCCTAGTCGACAAAATATCCTAAAAATTTCAATTAAATTAAGTTCACATTTTTTACCAACATTAAATAAGTTCATAGATAAGCAACTTCATTTTCTGAGAGATCAAGTAATCCCTCTAGCATCATAGAAAGCTCCAAAACATCCCTAGACTGAATGTTATACTGATTAACGACTACTGGTTCCTTACCAATTACTCGGAGCATTAGGCTACGTTTATTTTCATTAATCACATTCCCTAAAAGTTCGGTCATCTGTTGTTGTCAAAGTAGCAAGCTTGTAGTCATTCTGTAGCACACACTCAGATCCATAATTTTATTCAGTAAATAAGCCACATCAGTTCGGTTGGGGCCTGTTAATTCAGGTCCAGTATTACCTCTCTTACCAAATAAATTATGGCAAGATGCACATAAGTTTTTTAATGATTGCTTACCCGTGAAGAGATCCCCCATAGTTATTCGCTCAGTAATTAAATCATTCATAAAATAATCAATAGTTCTCAAATTTTCAATATTTTCTTTTTGCCAAGGTCCCCACACCTACAAAAAATCACTTCATAGTATCCTACGGGGTTGCCATACAATATAAGGAGGAATTTGGCTCTTTGGAATATCTTTCCTCTCAATAACCTCTGCCAACATCCGACCAGAATGATATCTAGCCGCTAATGTTTGAATCGTATGCTGTTGCTGCGATGCATCATAAGATGGATATTCGGCAAGTATGAGCTCAGATAAATCCTGACCTTATCTCCACCATTTGAGATAGTTATTTGAATATTAACAATCCAAAAGGCCGTAACTCTTGATAGTTGAGATATTTTTTCAACCAAAAGAAGTTTTCAATTTACCACTATTTTCTTTATGGCATCAATTCTTTGATCCTTTCTAATATCCTCACTATTAAATTACGTCAAGAAAATTTACTTACCTTCGGTGTCCAAATTTTTGAGATATGTCTAAATCAATTTCTACTGATTTAGGATCATTTTGAAGTGATTTGTAACTCATTTTCCAGTCTTTGATTCTGAAATGTCTAATTGACCTTCTAAACCATCAAAAACTGACCCTCTTAACCTTTATAAATACCTTGAAGCAAAGGAAGCCGTGCCAAAGGATATTATCTAAAGTTATTAATAGTATTTTAATCGATAATATATAAATCAAATAAAATAAACTACTACCATTATAAAATCAATCTATTTATTCAATAGTAAATTCTGGAAGTTTTACTCTTTTGCCTCCATTCATAGCTGATTCATGAGCGCATATCCCAACACAAGTCCAATTAGCACTTTTTATGGCATTGGGCCAAGGTTCTCGATCTTCAATCAATGCCCTAAGAAACTCATGAACCATGTGGGGATGGGATCCACCATGTCCTCCTCCTTGTAGAAAAGAAAGATGATCAGCATCTTGAATACTTTTGGTAAAAGATCTAATTTCTGAGGGCAATAAATGCGCAAAATCAGGAATACTTATACGTTCGGGAATCTCATTTTCAGATTTTTTAGCCGTATGAATAATATGTTCATCTCCCTCGACCAACCCCCACTCGAATGATTTTTTTGTACCATACACATCAAAAGATTCTCTATATTGTCGTGCCGTATCATATAAAAACCGCCAAACTTGGGCCACAATATCCATATTTTTGATTTTGATATGGCAAGACTCCACTGCAAAAGGATTACCTGAAAGATTTTTAATTTCTTCACTCACATTACCCGAACCAAAACATGAGACGTACTCAGCAAAACCATTAACTAATCCCAATACTGGAGAGACTACATGAGTAGCATAATGCATAGGAATCATTTTTTTCCAATAATCTGGCCAACCTTCCATGTCTTGAGGGTGTGAAGCCTTCATGAACTGAATATCTCCAATATCACCACGCTCGTACATTTCTTTGATGAACAAAAACTCTCTGCTGTAGACCACTGTCTCGGCCATCATATATTTAAGTCCAGTATCTTTCACTAATGAAACAATTTCTTCACATTCACTGATCTTCGTAGCCATTGGAACAGTACAAATGACGTTCTTACCCGATTTCAATGCTTCAATGGACATCCATCCATGATCCCCAATAGGTGAATTGATATGAACAAAATCCACATTTGGATCC
>CACLDR010000011.1 GCA_902605755.1 uncultured Marinoscillum sp.
GAGAAACTTCCTCTGGATACCACACGCTCTGATCGTGTTTCCTTTTTATATCTTCTTTTTCTTGATCTGAAACCAATTTCCATTTGGTAAAAGTATAGTCACCAGGTAGCTGATGACCTCCATGAAAAACGGGGAATGCCTGTTCAACCAAAGATTGACATATTCTCATATTAAATTCGGGCTGTTTCCATTTTGTTTTTTGTAACAATTTTTCGAGTATAAACAATGATTTCCAATGTGACCTAAACTGTAACTCTAACCTTTCAAATCCTTCTTTTTTCAAATTTTCTTCTAATGCAATTAAAAGTCTAAAACCCAATTTATTATTTGCATGATCAGGTTTCACCCTCAATGACATAATTCTAAAATCTTTTAAATTCATATCAGATAGACCTAAAATCATACCTACCGGCACATTATTTTTAGAAACTACAACACCCTTAAAATTCTTCTGGATACGTTCCCCCTGCTTCGTGATATCAGGAAATATCAGTCCCATCATATGATCTTTTATCCATTTCAAGGATATAGCAGCGCTGTACTGAAATTTATAATCCATCATTTTTTTGAATAATTATGTGAAAGCCTCGGTTACAAACAAATTTTTAGACTCAAGCAATATCGATATCTAAAGTCTGAAAAAAGTATATTTTTTTCAAAAAAAAAGAGATACCCTCGAGTATCTCTTCAAGTGATAAAACGTATAGAAAAAAACTACTTTTTAATAACTGGATGAATTATTTCACCCTGAACTGAATTTATTTTAATTAAATAAACTCCTTTTGGCATGTCAGTCATATCTACACTAAAATCTTTAGAGGTTATCTCAAAAGATTTAATATTAACTCCTGATAAGGAATAAACGCTCACATTTTTCAACGTTGCTATTTCAGATTTAACATTTACTTTATCTGCTGTAGGATTAGGATAGAAAGAAATATTCACATTCTTATCCAGTGCTGTTAAAGAAGTAATAGTCAATGTGAAAGAAGCTTTGGCAACATTATTATCAACATCAACAGCCTCAATAATAACTTCTATCGAACCTATATTAGCTGATGAAGGTGTTCCAACCAATTGCTGCGTTGTTCGTGTGAAAGTCAACCAAGCAGGTAATGCTGATCCATCAGCTTGCTTTGCTCTGTACTGAACAATGTCATCATTAGCATCAGTAAATAGACTACTCGCATCAAAACTATACTCAGCTCCAACGCTTGCAGTTTGAGCATCAACACTTGCTGCCGTAGGAGCTGTAACCGTACCTGATCCTTTGAAGAACCATGAGCTACCGGAACGATCACCCAAGAGCATATCTTGAACTCCATCTCCATTTAGATCTCCAAAAACAGGAGAAGGATTTGCAACTACTGTAATTCCTCCAAAAGGATTGAGATCTCCACGTTTGGTAAAAGTTTGGTCGCCATTATTCATGTAATATTCAACTCGATCGTCTTTACCAATAAACATATCAAGGTCACCATCCTGATCAAGATCATATGCATCATGCCATATCTTATTTCCACCAAGATCTTCATCATCAAAGGGTCCCGCAACCTCTGCTAAAACCCCTGCTCCATCATTTTCAAAATACTTCAGCTTCCCATCCTTATTTCCTACAAAACTGTCAAGATCCCCATCTCCATCTAAATCGATGAAAGTAATAGTTTCATTATCAACTGTTTTGTAATTTAAGAAAGGATTCTTGGAAGTAAATGTTTCATCTGTCCAAGTACCATCTTGGGCATTTTCATAATAATGAATGATGGTATCATTTTCAGTTCCAACAAATAAATCTCCATACATATCACCGTTCCAATCAACCCACGTAGGTGAAAAGGCTGAAGCTGTGGCGGTATCAGCACCATCAATAATATCGACTCCACCTATACTTGAGCTTACATCATCTAATGGATTACCAGCACCAACCTTCTCCGCGAACTTTCCAGTACCATCATTTTCAAAATATGTCAAAGCATCACCTTTCGACATCACAACGTCCAAATCACCATCTTCATCAACATCCGCGATTGCTGAACCTATATTTGAATTCGTAATATCTGCTATCCCTAGATTATTGGCTGGAATCCACTTAAAAGTACCATCTCCATTATTTTCAAAATATGTTAGTGGTCCATTCAAGAATCCCATAGGCATATCTAAGTCTCCATCTCCATCCAAATCCACAAATATTGGTGTTACACTATCAAAACCTTCTGAATGGTAGCTCGACAAATCTGAAAATGGGTTATTTACAGTGGTGTCTTGTGCAAATGATGGTTCAGTTGCGGATCCTGTATTAACATACATCACTATTGCCCCATCTTTGTTGCCAACATAAGCATCTAAATCACCATCACCATCAAGATCAGCAAAAGCAGGAGCCGCTTCGTCCCCTGCATCCAAATAACCATATTCTTCAATTAAATTTCCTAAGCTATCAGTTTTTTGGTAGCTAAAAGGACTACTTAATTGCCAAGAGTACTGTTCTTTTAATACTCCCTCCTCATTCTTAAAGTATCTTAATTCTCCGTTCCCCTTACCTATAACAGCATCTAAATCACCATCCGCGTCTAGATCTGCAAAAACAGGCTTTGATTTCTCGCCATCTGCAACGTAACGTCCAGTCCAAAATTTAGTAGTATCCTGACCATTATTAGTTATCGTATCTTTCATCTCTTTCTTGTAAAAGGATGTCCCTAAAAACGGATTATTCGCTGTATCGTAAGCAAACGTACCAGCTTCATTTCTAAAATAATGAATCAACCCCTTTTCTTCACCTACAAAAAGGTCGTGGTCTCCATCCCCATCAAAATCTGCGAAAGCTGGGGCCGAATACATACCATCACTTCCTTCGTTCTTATCTAATCCGTGTGCAGTTGAATCATAAAGGTTTTTGAACAATCCCACTATTGCGTGATCTTTGTTCCTTTTAAATTTGCCGTCGGCATTTTCATAGACAAAAGCGCCCAGTCCAGGATATCTTTCGCCAATCACCAAATCAAGATCTCCGTCACCGTCAATATCACCAAATGCGGGTGCAGAGTAATTTTCGGCATGTGCTGAACCCAAAGGTCTTTTGGTATCAAGTGCAAAACTTGTCTGGGCGCTAGACTCCATGGGAGCTAAAACCAATGCTAGTGAGGCAAGACTGCCGGCGGCGGCAAGTTTCAAAGCTCTTCCCAAATCGTTTATTCTATCATAAAGCTTTCGCAATCTTTTTACAAAAACATCAATCCTTCTTTTATGAAAGGATAATCGTTTGGCATTATCAATTTTTCTTTGGTACTTGTTATAACGCTTAACTAGCTTGTTGTAATAAAGTATTTGTCTTTTCATATTTTCTTCGTTATAGTTTTAAGATTTTAAGGTGTAAAGTTGAACACATAGTCGCCAGGTAGTGCATCAATTCGTCCACCCGAATCAGCATAAGTGAAAGTAATAGTTAGACTTGTTTCACTAACAGCAATTGTCATGCTCACACCATCGTCTCTTGTCAACGTATTTAAGTCTGATCCAAAAGTAAATGAGCCCGAGGAAGGCCAGACTGGATCATAACTTCCGTTTGTAGAATAAGTTTTATCCTCCTTCAGCGTAAGCACGAGGCCACTGAAGTTTGTAGTCGCATCGGCACCATCTAAGGTAGTGCTGGACATTGTCCAAGCAGACGCAGACAAAGTTTCAAGTTGCTTCTCTTCTTCTGTTTGCTCAACAGGATCGTCAGTGACCGCGGCAGCATCGTCATCGTCTCCACAACTCATCAACATCAGCGCGGAGAGAGAGAAAGTAAAAAAAACAAATTTTTTAAGGTATTTCATATAAAGTTTTCGTTTGTTCGTTTAATTAATGTTTCGAAAGCTTTGTAACTATTTATTCGTTTGGTTAACAAAAGCTATTCGACAATATAACGAAAAAAATATGTCAATCCCCCAAAAATCTAAAATAGTTATATAACAACATATATAACCTTTGAATTCTAGTAAGTTTATTTATCTATAAATATTAACTTACTCTGGTTGTTATATCTCGAAAATAAGGTTCAAGATCCAAAAATATTTTTTTAGTTGCTATTCTTAGTTGATTTTCTATTGTTTTAGGGGTCAAACCTAGGATTCTGGCAGCCTCTTTATATGAACGCCCCTTATTTCTGACTAGTTCAAAAATAGATTTACATCGAAGTGGTAATTTTTTTATAGATAACTCAATCAACACTTTGAGCTCATCAAGCTCGTAGATTTGATCAGGGCCCATTTCATAATGATTCAACATTTGCTCATCTAACGAAATAAAATGTTTGTTCCCTCTCTTTCTGATATGATCTAAACATAGGTTTTTAGTGCAAACAAAGAGATAGGATTCTAACTTTACTATTGGGGGAGAATTTTTTCTATTTTTCCAAAGTTTGAGAAATACGTCTTCAACAATTTCCTCTGCAAGACCTTGATCTTTTACAATGCTAAACGCAGTGGTATAAACCCATTTCGAATGCATATTAAACAACTCCTCTAATGCACTTTCGTCTTCTTTCTCGTTAATTCGTCGCAAAAGTAAATTATTAATCATGGTGAACTGGTATGTTTTAATAACAAAATGTTTGAGAAGCTAATTAAAAAAGTTGAAATAAAACAACTTATTATAGAATTTCTACTAAATTCATCGCATGCAGATCGAAAAATATTAAAATATTTGCAAAGAGCCCCTTAATGATCTTATTTTTTATTCCAATGTTTTATCGAAGACATTATTTGTTTTATCGAAGACATTATTTACTTTGATACATCAATATTTTCCATATCTCTTCCTTACAATTCATAGTGAGATATTATTAAAATTGTAATTCAAATTGATTAATTGGCGAAATAAACCGAAATACTTCTTAAAATATTAAAATATGACAAGACTAAAGTAATAAAAAAATACGCTCTATTAGTTTTATTGTCTTTCAAATTAAACCTACCTTTTTTTGAAAAAAATCAATTAAAGAACAATTTGTTTTTCAAATATTAGGCTAAAAAAATGAACTTATCCTCTTTTTCATTTGGAATAACTTTCAACACGTTGTTTATAGTGAGTTTAATGAGTATTTGAGAAGCTAACTGCTTATCAATATTACTAATGGTGCAAAAAGTATTAACTGTAACTTCCTCATGATTTCCAAGATAATTTAAAAGCATTTTTTCATTTTCACCATATTCAAAAGAGGTCGAAGCCTCTCTCAAAGATAATTTTAAAATTTGTCTCATTTCTCGACTCGCTTGGATGGATCTATCCTTAAGTCTCACAAAGGAGCGACCTCGCTTGTGAAAAGGTTTTAAAAAAGCATAGTAGGGTTTCTTTTCTCCAGATTCAAATTGATAATGAAGTATCGCTCTTTTATCATCTTTAGGTATGATTTGGTATTTATATTTAATTTTGGGCCTACACAACTCTAGCATCGCTCTCTCCATAACATAATGGGCTTCTTCAGCATCTTTTAGGCCAATAATGCTGCCATCATCGTCAACACCTATAAACAAATGCCCCCCCTTTGAATTTGAAAAAGCAACAACTTCTCTGATAATCCTGTCGGGATGATTTGCTTTAAGCTTAAATTCAATTCTTTGGCCCTCCCCTTTTGCAATCAACTTTTGGACCTCTGTGAGTGTCATGTCTGCTGTATTTTAACTATCTTCTGGACTATGATCTTCAATATCAAGCATGCTACTAATCAAGTCTTTGAACTGAAATCCCTCATCGAGGATGTGCTTACTCAGCACACTGTATTCTGCTAATCCGTGTAAAGCCAACTCCATTAAAAATAGCCGATAATCCTCCGATTCCTGACCATACCTTTTATTAACTAAATCAGCTAACCCTGGTATACCTTTTAGGCAGGAACTATATTCCGAATCACTTGCGTCTAATGTTAAATCTACTAAATTACCTTTTCCGAACCATTCTGAAATAGCTTGATATGGACTCTTTTTTTTATTTTTCCTGATCTCCTCGGGATCTGGAAAAAAATTTACAAATTGAGCTCTTATGGACTTACTGATCAAATTGGCAGCTACAATACCTGGGCCCTCTTGCTCTCCCTCATAGACCAGTTCTACTTTACCTGTTATCCCTGGAATTACCCCGACAAAATCAGTCACTCGTATTGTTGTCTTTTCCATCCCATTCTTGATCATTCTTCGCTCAGCCGCACTGATTAAATTTTCATAAGCAGAAATAGTCAGTCTTGCTGACACACCACTCTTTGCATCGATATACTCACTTTCACGGGCTTCAAAAGCAATCTGTTCAACTAAATCCTTTACCAAATCAAAAGACTTTACTGCTTGCTTTTGTTCTGACTCCAATCGTGCTTCTTGCTGGGTTATTTTCTTACCTACATCTATTCTTTTTGGATAATGAGTTATGATCTGGCTATCAATTCTGTCTTTTAAAGGTGTAACTATACTCCCTCTGTTAGTATAATCTTCCGGATTTGCAGTAAATACAAATTGAACATCCAAGGGCAATCGCAACTTGAACCCTCTTATTTGAATATCCCCCTCTTGAAGAATATTGAACAGAGCTACTTGAATTCGAGCCTGTAAATCTGGAAGCTCGTTGATCACAAAAATAGACCTATTAGAGCGTGGAATTAAACCGTAATGAATGACTCTCTGATCTGAATAAGAAAGCTTCAAACTAGCGGCCTTGATAGGATCAACATCCCCGATAATATCGGCGATAGATACGTCAGGAGTAGCTAATTTTTCAGTGTACCGCTCATTTCTATTCAACCAGGAGATTGCCGTATTATCACCCTCATCTCTTAGCTTACTCAAAGCGTAATGGGAAATCGGTCTAAGTGGATCATCATTGAGTTCTGACCCTTGGACAATAGGTATCCATTCGTCAAGTAAAAATAACATCATCCGAGCTATTCGGGTTTTGGCTTGTCCCCGAAGTCCGAGAAAATTAATATTGTGTTGGGCCAAAATTGCCCTTTCAATATCTGGAATTACCGTATGTTCATAGCCCCATATCCCCTTAAAAACTGAATCTCCATTTTTTAAAGATTTTAACAAATTTTTTCTCAGCTCTTCTTTAATACCAATCGAAGCATAACCTGCCGCCTTCAACTCTTTTAATGTTTTAATCGATAGTAATTTTTTTTCTGATAGATCGTAATAGGTCATATGAACTAGAAATTTTTTCTTCGGTTATTTTTATAGTCTTGAAAAATAAGATGTCCCAGACCTTCTAAGTTACTATAATAGGCGTTGCCATTATTTATTTTTGTAAACTCTTGTACAAACTGCTTTAAGTAAGGGTCTGAAGCAATCATAAAAGTAGTAATAGGTATCTGGTTTCTTCTACACTGTGCCGCTAAGTTGAAAGTTTTATTCATTATTTTAGGATCTAAACCAAAACTATTTTTATAATATTTAATACCCACCTTCATACATGTTGGTTTACCATCAGTAATCATGAAAATTTGTTTATTTTTATTTTTTTTACGCTTAAGAATATCTGTTGCAAGCTCCAAACCCGCGATCGTATTAGTATGATAAGGACCCACTTGTAGAAAAGGTAAGTCTTTGATTTCGATTTGCCATGCATCATTACCAAATACAAGAATGTCAAGAGTATCTTTGGGATATTTTTGGGTAATTAACTCTGCTAAAGCCATGGCTACCTTTTTGGCGGGCGTGATCCGATCTTCACCATATAAAATCATGGAATGGCTGATGTCTATCATTAAAACTGTTGAAGTTTGTGCCTTGAAATCTTTATATTGAATTTCTAAATCTCGCTCCGTCAATCTGAAGTCTTCAGCACCATTATTAATCTGTGCATTTTTTAAGCTTTCGGTCAATGCAATTTGGTCTAATGGGTCTCCAAACTGAAATCCACGGTAATCGGTAGTATTCTCATCTCCATGACCAAAATGAGGGGTTTTATGATCTCCTTTAGCCCCTTTTTTAAGTTTTCCAAAAATTTCTTTCAATGCATTTTTTCTTATTTTTTGTTCCGATTTAGGGGAAGCCTCAAAAACACCATCTTTGTTACTCGCCTTAATATAACCTTGGTCTTTTAAATCATCAACAAAATTTCCTATACCATAGTCATTAGAAAGTAGATTGTATTGTCGATCTAAATTATTCAGCCAATTGATTGTCTCTGTGGTATCTCCCCCAGTAATAACCATCAATTGCAAAAAAATATCTAAAAGGCTTTCAAATGACCCTTTTTGAGGTATTTTTTCAGGTATATATGTAGTAAACCTATATCCAATCATATTATACTCTTTTTATTTAAAAACATTTATTGACCCAAATAAATTTCATTTACAAAAAATAATGAAAAATTATAGCGTAATGCATGCAGCTTTGTAAGCTCTCTCATACATGGGCATGATCTCAGACAATTCGAATGATAATGCCTTATTGTAAGCTGCTGCTTTGAATTTCGGCAGATAATCTTCATTCAATACATGTAGTGTTTTTTCTGTCATATCCTCGATATCTCCTACATTACAAGTATACCCTGTAATCCCATTTTGATTTAATTCGAGCAGTCCGCCAACATTTGTACTGATAAGAGGTACTTGACAGGCCATTGCTTCAAGGGCTGCTAAACCAAAACTCTCTTTCTCAGAGGTCATAATAAACAGATCGCATACCGATAGAATTTCTTCGACATTAGACATTTTACCGAGAAACCGTATGTCTTGAATACTACAGGTCTCACGAGTCATTTTTTCCATTTCAGATCTCTCAGGACCATCACCCACTAGTAGCAACTTGACCGGCATCTTTTCGCAAACCTTACAAAATACACTAATTACATCTTGCACCCGTTTAACCTTCCTAAAATTAGAAATATGTACCATGAGCCTTTCACCATTGGGACATATAGCCTTTTTAAAATGATCTTTATGCTGCTTTTTAAACTTTTTAATATCGACAAAATTTGGAATCACCTTTATTTTTTTTTTGACATTAAAGAGTGAATAAGTATCACTTCTTAACGAATTTGAAACTGCCGTAACAACATCTGATTGATTGATGGCATAAGTTATCACCGAGGCATAAGTGGCCTCTTTACCCACCAAGGTAATATCTGTACCATGTAACGTGGTTACAATTGGAATGAAAATTCCCTTGGTTGCCAATATCTGTTTTGCCATGAGACCTGCAGATGCATGAGGAATGGCATAATGGACATGTAATAGGTCTAATTTTTCATATTCAACAACATCCACCATTCTTGCAGCCAAAGCAATCTCATAAGGAGGGTGTTCAAACAAAGGATAATCTTTAATAGATACCTCATGGTAAAAAAGATTCTCACTCAAAAAGTCTAACCTGGTAGGCTGGGAATAGGTGATAAAGTGAATCTTGTGTCCTTTTTTGGCAAGGCCCATCCCTAACTCCGTAGCCATTACGCCACTGCCTCCAAAAGTAGGGTAACAAACAATTCCAATTTTCATTTTTTTAAATTAAGTTAAAAATGTTCACTTTAGAGTTTTTCATTCTATCTTCATTTCCTGTGGCGAAAGTAAAGATTTAATTAAATAAGCAAAATTTTTAGTGATATTTTTGAAAATCAAGGATAAGTCCAAAGCGTTATTTAGAGGTTAAAATTAATAAACTCAAAAATTTATATTATGTCTAATTATTTCATCCTTATATTTCATTTTTAAAGTAAATTAAAGTTTTGGAAACAGCCTTCATGATATTTCAATAAATTTGTAAAAATGAAG
Organism: uncultured Marinoscillum sp.; assembly: GCA_902605755.1. Classification (GTDB taxonomy): domain Bacteria; phylum Bacteroidota; class Bacteroidia; order Cytophagales; family Cyclobacteriaceae; genus UBA4465. The sequence goes on from CACLDR010000011.1 coordinate 9,737, forward strand.
GCAATAATCATTTTTTTCTATTTATTCACAGAAAATATATTGCTCCGAAAGATCATTTCATACCTTGCATAAAGCAGGCTTTTACAAAAATGTTATAAATAATTAGATAAAATGAAGTTACCATCTTTTATAAAATTACCCGGACATAAAAAATTTACCATCACTCCGCGCTATTATGATCCGATCAAAGAGGAAATAATTGAGCGTACAGAGGCGATTAAAAGAAAGATGTCAAGAGAGGAGAATTTTAGGATGAGTGACCATAAAATTACCTTCGAGAGGCGATCCAGTCAGAGGGCTAATACTTTGGGATTACAAATAGTGATCGCAATTGGTTTAAGCTTGGGTATAATGGGTTGGCTTTATTTTGGAAATTACATTTTAAATCTACTTTGGCTTATTATTCCCACATATATAATTTTTAAGTTCAAAAATAAGGGAACTGGACACTAATGCAAGGTATAATTAATGTACTACCGGACCACATTGCCAATCAAATCGCCGCTGGTGAAGTTGTTCAAAGACCGGCCTCAGCCTTAAAGGAACTCCTAGAAAATAGTATTGATGCTGGAGCTAAAGAAATTCAAGTATACATAAAAGAGGCCGGTAAAACTCTCATTCAAGTGGTAGATGATGGCAGAGCTATGTCTGAAAAAGACGCTATCATGTGCTTCGAAAGACATGCAACTTCAAAAATAAAAGATGCTAAAGATCTATTTAAACTAAAATCAATGGGTTTTCGAGGGGAAGCCCTTGCGTCCATTGCCGCGGTTGCGCAGATAGAGTTAAAAACAAAGCCTATTGAACTTGAACTGGGGGTTCTAATCAATGTTGAAGCTAGTGATGTTCGTAAGAAAGAGCCCATAACCATGCAAAATGGAACCAGCTTGTCCGTTAAAAATCTTTTTTTTAATATTCCTGCTCGACGAAATTTTTTAAAAAGTAATTCTGTTGAGTTTCGACATATTCACGAGGAATTTCAAAGAATATCCATTGGTCATGCAGATATTAAATTTTCATTATACCACAATGATGAAGAAGTTTACAACTTAGTTGATGATAAACTAAGTAAACGCATCGTACAAATTTTTGGGAAAAACTATCAACAGCAACTTATCCCATGCAAAGAAGAAACACCATTAGTCAAAGTAAAAGGCTATATTGGTAAACCTACTTTTGCCAAAAAAACCCGAGGTGAGCAATTTTTTTTTGTAAATAATCGGTTCATAAAAAATCATTATCATCATCATGCCGTATTAAAAGCATTCGAGGGACTATTAAAACCGGAATCACATCCTTTTTATGTGCTATTCATCGAGATTGATCCTAAAGAGGTAGATGTAAATGTGCATCCAACCAAAACAGAGGTTAAATTCACCGATGATCGCCTTCTCTATGGTGTTATCTTGGCTGCCGTGCGCCAAGCCTTGGCAACCTCAAATATCACTCCCTCAATAGACTTCGAAACTGATATTAATTTTAATTTATTTTCCCCAAAAAAAAATGATTATCGCCTATCTGAATCAGATAAAAAATATTCGGAGTTCAAAAATATTCCAAGCTCTAATAGTTCACCAAAAAACTGGGAATTATTATACAAAAATGCACATAATGAAGAGCTGAAAAGCAGAGAACAAGCTATAAATGAAATTCAGCAGCAAGATCAAATTATTCTGAACAGTGATGCTCATTCTGACCTTCAAAAAAGTTATCCCAATCTTAAAACCCTTTGTATCCATAACCGCTTTCTATTACGTCAAGTAAAAAGTGGCATGGTGCTAATTGATCAGAGCGCAGCACATGAGAGGATTCTGTATGAACGATATCTCGAATATTTTTTCCAAAATCGAGGTGTTTCACAATCTTGCTTATTCCCCAGTCAACTTTCTCTCAATCCTGCAGATTTCGATTTAGTCCTTTCAATGAAAAATGAAATTCAAATGCTTGGTTTTGAATTTGATCCTTTTGGTAAAAACTGTATTGTTATCAATGGCGTACCTCCTGAAATTGGTAATCTATCTGAAAAAGATCTTTTTGAAGATCTAATAGAGCAATTTAAGATGAATCAATCAGAAATCACTTTAAATAAACCCGAAAACCTAACACGCTCTTTAGCGAAGCGCACCGCTATAAAAATCACTGAAAAATTAAGTGAGGACGAAATCTCTAAAATCTTTGACTTATTATTTGCTTGCAAACAACCCAATTATACACCAGATGGTCAACCAACTTTTGTAGTTTTGACCATAGATAAAATAATTTCACTTTTCAATTAATACACATGTTTGGAAGATTAACCCCCACAGTCAAGTACATTTTAATCATCAATACGGGCATCTTTGTTTTGCAATCATTTTTAAACCTTCCATTATCCTATTGGTTAGGATTACGTGTGATTTTCTCTGACCAATTTGCTTTGCATCAATTCATTACCTACATGTGGATTCATGCCAACTTCAGCCATCTATTGGGAAATATGTTTGCTGTTTTTGTTTTTGGACCACTCCTTGAGCAAACATTTGGACAAAAAAAATTCCTCATTTTCTATTTACTCTGTGGTATTGGAGCGGGTGTACTCTTTGGTGCTGCCAATTTTGTTGAACAATATCAATTAAAAGCAGATACGGAAAATTATCTAGCTGATCCAAATCCCGATGCCTTTAGCCTTTATATTGCCGAACACAAGACTCGTCAATTCAATCTACAAAATTTGGCTAAGCTCTCAGACCAATATTATGAAAATTCACAAAATATTTATTACAGGAATCAAACTAAGAGCGCAGTATCGCAAATATTTGATTTTAAAACGAATATACCAATGGTAGGTGCCTCTGGAGCAATTTATGGAATATTAATGGCCTTTGCAATGCTATTTCCTAACTTGGAACTCATACTTTTATTTCCACCCATACCTATTCGAGCGAAATATTTAGTTTTTATTTATGGGGCCATAGAACTTTACTCAGAGTTAAATCGTTCTGAAAGCGATAATGTTGCGCATTTAGCACATTTAAGCGGTATGCTGATCGCCTTTGTCCTCATTCGGATTTGGACTAATAACAAAACCATTAAACCTTATTGATTATGTATACAAATGAAAATCTATTTGATGAATTCAAAAATGCTTGGAACAAGCCAAATAATGCCATTGCACAAATAATAATTATCAATACTGGTGTTTTCTTGGTAATGCTGATTTTGAGCATATTCCTGAAACTAAGTGGTGAAGCTGAAATCTACAGATCTATTGAGGAATTATTGATGCTCCCCTCTGACCTCAGTTTATTTTTATCTCAGCCATGGTCTATCATAACTTATTTCTTTTTACACGCTGACTTATTTCATATTTTATTCAATATGTTAGTAATCTATTGGTTTGGAAAACTCATTGTTGAATATTTAGGCAGCGACAAAGTGATTTCCCTATATGTTCTCGGCGGAATCGCTGGTGGACTGCTTTATTTGATTATTTATAATACTCTCCCATTTTATGAAAGTGATCACATTTCCAGAATGCTCGGTGCTTCAGCTGGAGTGTACGCTGTTATTACAGCCGCGGCTACCTTATTACCTAATTATACTTTCCATTTGCTTTTGATTGGACCGGTAAAAATTAAATATATTACTCTGTTTTATATAGTTTTATCTTTTTCCCAAACTGTAGGTGCTAATGCAGGTGGCGAATGGGCACATTTGGCCGGCGCTGCTATGGGCTACGTCTACATTAAACAAATACAAAAAGGCCAAGACCTCGGACGATGGGTCCCTCAAATTATTAGCTTTTTTAAGAGTTTTTCTAAAAAATCCTCGAAAATTAAAATTACCCACAGAAGTAGACCTAAAAAAAAGACCAAAGCAGATACTAAAACAAATCACCCAACATGGCCTATAAACAACCCTAATCCAGAGCAAAATGAGATAGATGCTATTCTTGATAAAATTTCACAAAAAGGCTATGAGAGCTTGACTAAGGAGGAAAAAGAAAAGCTTTTTAATGCCAGCAAAAAATAAAATTAATTTTTGTTGGCTAGCTGCCCACAGGCCGCATCAATATCCTTTCCCCGACTCCTTCTCAAATTTACGACAAGTTTCTTTGACTTCAAAAAATTTGCAAATTGATCCAATTTATATTTGGTCGTATTTTGATACTGAGCTTCAGTGATTTGATTGTATTCAATAATGTTAATTTTGGAAGGAATAGATTTAGCAAAATGCCATAAATCCTTAGCATCCTTGAGACTATCATTGAAATTATGGAAAACTATATATTCAAAAGTAATCCGATTTCCTGTTTGTTGATAAAAATAAAGCAAAGACTCCTTCAATACCTCCAATGTATTGCTTTCATTGATAGGCATAATTTGATTTCGCTTCAAATCATTCGCCGCATGCAAAGACAAGGCCAAGTTAAATTTGACTCGATCATCAGCAAGCTTAGTAATCATCTTTGCAATACCTGCCGTAGAAATCGTGATCCGCTTTGGAGACATGTTAAGCCCATCTAATGCAGTGATCCTCTCAATACCTTTTAAAATATTGTTATAGTTAAGTAAAGGTTCACCCATCCCCATAAAAACAATATTGCTAAGCGGCAAATCAAAATGCTTTCGGGCTTGTTTGTCTATTTCAACTACTTGATCATAAATTTCCGCTGAATCTAAATTTCGCTTACGATCCATGTAGCCAGTAGCACAAAATTTACAACTGAGTGAACATCCTACTTGAGAAGAAATACAGGCGGTCATGCGATCCTCTGCAGGTATCAAAACCCCTTCCACCAAGCTTTTATCATAAAGAGCAAAGGCAAATTTTATGGTTCCATCATTCGACATTTGATCTGCTTGAACAGTGATAGGCAAAATATCAAAATCTTCAGCCAACTGTGCTCGAATTGATAAGGGAAGATTGGACATTTCGGCAAAAGTATGTGATGACTTAACCCATAACCATTCCCAAATTTGTTTCGCACGAAACCGCGGTAATCTTTTTTTCAATACATAATCCCTCAATTCGTTCAGTCCTAATTTTCGAATATCCTTTTTCATCATGGCGAAGATAGAGGAATATATCATTATTCCACTTATCAGGTATATATCTCGTGAATAGATTCCCCGGATCATGAAAAGATCATTAACACTACCTAAAATTGAATAATGATGTCAGAAACAAATAATTCGCATAAAATATATAAATCTGGATGATTTTTTGTTTTAATAGAGTACTGCCCTCTAACCGGGTATTCTTATTTCTTGAAGATGATTAGTGTTATAATATTTTTACTTTCTCAGCACTTTATAAAAATAATTTAATTTATGAAGCTTATTACACCTAAGGTAAATCATTAGGTTACTGTTACATCATAGAATAACCAATGTCAAATTTATCAAGATTTAATATTCCATTATTACATTGTCTCATTGCATTCTCCAAAGAAGTGAGGAAAACAAAATGGAAATAAAAACGTTAAAATGATCTTTCATAAAAAAATGATTACAATTCTAAAATTAATTTCAGTTCCAAAGAATACTAAAATATCAATTAATACAATAGAAAATTTTTTAAGTGGAATTGATCCCTTAAGTGTTTACTCCAAATAACAGTAATATCGCTTTTCAAAGTCATTTTATTATTATTAAACCCGCTGATTTTATCATTTTGATTGGCCTCAATGTTTTTTCTCAAAAATGTAAACGTCCTTTAATGCAGGTAACTCAATCACAAATTAATTTTTTATTGCTCTAGTTTTCGATAGATTAGCTGGCATGAATTCAATCATAAATGGAATCCAATCTTTAAGTCGCTTCCTTGGAAGAACAATCTCGTGGAGCTCAATCATTTTGATATTTATAATAGTCTCGGATGTATTTTTTCGTTATGCTTTTAGTTTAACCTCTGCAGCAACTTATGAGATAGAGTGGCATCTATTTGGCCTCATGTTTCTTTTGGGTGCTGCTTGGACCTTCGATCAAGATAAACATGTCCGAGTAGATCTTTTTTATCAAAACTTTAGTCCAAAAATGAAAGCCTCAATAAATCTAATTGGCACATTAATTTTCTTAATCCCCTTTTGTTGGGTAACATTGATTACAAGCATAGATTTTGTCCAAAGTTCATTTTTACACAATGAAACAAGTCCAGATCCTGGTGGATTGCCCGCTCGATATCTAATAAAATTGGCAATCCCCGTAGGTTTTGGCCTTTTGATACTTCAAGGTATCGTAGTCATTATCAATTCAATTAAAACACTGTTTAAATAATGTACGAATTCCTTCCTATTATTTTTTTTATTATCACTTTTTTATTAATACTTACAGGCTATCCTGTCGCCTTCACTTTAGGAGGCATCGCCACAATTATTGGGGTTTGGGTATTTGACATTGATTTTTTCTATCTTCTTTCTCTTAGAATTTTTGGTACTATGCAAAATTTTGTCCTTTTAGGGGTTCCCCTCTTTATTTTCATGGGTATGATGTTAGAAAAATCAGGCATTGCTGAAAAGCTCTTGGAGACTATGGCCTTGTTATTTGGTGAATTTAAAGGGGGACTTGCACTGTCTGTGATTGTAGTAGGGGCTCTGCTTGCTGCATCTACAGGTATTGTTGGAGCAACGGTAGTCACTATGGGATTAATCAGCCTTCCCACCATGCTTAAACGTGGCTATAAACCAACCCTTGCGATGGGAACAATCGCAGCTTCGGGTACCTTGGGACAGATCATTCCTCCTTCCGTAGTTTTGATATTATTGGCTAGTGTATTGAATGTTTCTGTTGGGGCTTTATTTCTTGCTGCAATCGTACCTGGTTTCTCCCTCATTGGTATGTATATGATTTATGTAATTATCTTTGCACATCTCTATCCAAAGCAGGCACCGGCAATGCCTTCTAAAGAAATTACTTATTTCCGAAGTAAGGGATTTTCTAAAGAAATCATTCAATCTTTTTTATTGCCCTTACTCTTGGTTGTACTGGTGTTAGGAACCATTATTGGAGGAATCGCTTCTCCAACAGAGGCAGCGGGAGTTGGAGCAATGGGTGTGTTAATACTAACAGCCTATAAAGGAAAACTTAATAAGAAAATTCTCACTTCAGTGACTAAAGAAACACTCGTACTCACTTCAATGGTTTTCATGATTCTCATTGGGGCCACGGCCTTTTCTCTAGTCTTTAGAGGGCTTCAAGGAGACAAGCTTTTTTTAGAGATAATCTCTAAATCTCATTTGAGCCCAAATGGTTTTTTAATTTTAGTCATGATAATGGTTTTTATCGCAGGGTTTTTTATCGACTTTATCGAAATCATATTCATTGTTGTTCCGATCGTTACTCCTGTATTTATCAGTATGGATATAGATTTAGTATGGATAGGCATATTACTCGCCATTAACCTCCAAACATCTTTTTTAACACCCCCTTTCGGATTTGCACTCTTCTACCTGAGGGGCGTCACTCCTTCAGAGATTAAAACCAAACAGCTCTATATTGGGATTCTTCCTTTCGTAATAATTCAAATCATATTTTTAGGCCTATTGATTCTTTTTCCACAATTATTGAAGGTTTTTCAATGAGAGTTCAATATAGCCTAATATGAGATTATTTAACGTCAACTTCAATAAAACTATATCCTCCCTTGGATACAAATTTATATGTTATCAATTTCGTGCACCAATAATTGCGAACCTTTCAGACAGAACTGCTTGGTATTAATAATCTGGCATATTACACAGCATATATCACTCTTGAATAATATCCGTCTTTTTAATTTTTGTCGGGATGACTGGATTCGAACCAGCGGCCCCCACTACCCTAAAGTGGTGCGCTAACCGGACTGCGCCACATCCCGAAAATTAACTCAAATCCAAAGCTGCAAACTTATTTCAATAACGGGACTATAAAAAGAACATAAGTTGAAAATCTAATGATTTATCCTTACTCACTATGGACAAATACTTCATCCTTTATTGAGAGGCTTGCCCCTCCTTCGATCTGAAATATAAATTGGATCTCGTCCTCATTCATCCCCTTCGAATAAGGGATGAATGTCTTCAAATCTAAATCTAGAGCTATTTTGTTCGATAAGAACGATTTATTCAATCCCCGAGCAATACGGTCATCTAGCGAATAGAGAAAAGGACTCATGTTATAGCTTAACTGGTTCACTACATATTTTTCAATGGCCCGATGCATTGCCCAGTCTGTAATCTTTGCCCATCCTTCCATTTTGGTTAATTCATAGTCAAAAGCTGAAAATCGTATTACCAAATTTTCATCAATACTCGGCACTACAAACAAAGAAATAATTCCATTGATATCTCCTTCCACTGTTAAATTCCATCTCAAAAATCCCTCATGGGGGCTGATCTCAACCCCATTTACTTTTGCAGCAATCCCGGCCAAATTTAACTCCTTCCCTACCAAGAGTAAATCCATCGCCTGCTCTATTTTCAGAAAAGAGAACCGGAGTTCAACAAAAGAACTGATCTGTGCATGCCTAGACAAGGGATTGGTCCTAAGTGGTAAAGCTTCCAACAATTGATGGCTGTTTTGCACATCGTTGATTCGGAGTATCGATTGATGCTCAAGTTGGAAAAATAAGGTATCATTAATCTCGAATTTAACAAAACCACCCCTTAAATTGATGGCCTCATTGGTAAAATAAAAAGGCAGTTCCGTTGCTGATATATTCAATGGCTCTTGAATCGATCGATATAGCCTTTCTACTACTGCTCTTAAATTAATTTGGTCTTGAAGAATGGCATTGATAATTTTTTCTAAGGGCTTTTTATGTGTTTGAATCTCTTTTTCTATGAGTTCTGCCAAATCCATTTTCAAGCCCAAAACTGTAAAATTAGTCCCTTCAATCCATTTAATAGTTCCCCATCTTGAATCAACCTCTATATCCCATCGTTCATCAATATTTAACTGCAGAGACAATTCAGCTTTAGCTTGAAGTTTAATAGGCCTTGCTGCATTACTGACCGAAACGCCCAAGAGACGAGATTTGATAATCGCCGAAATATTTAAAGGTAAAGCCAAATGAAGACGCTCTTGGTAATATTCAATATCAATGCGTCCCTCACGCTTAATTTTTAAAAATAAGCTATCCTTTTTTTTATTCAAAGCAAACCCTCCATCGAATAATTGTTGACGCAAATTTTCGTTAATCCCTTCTTCTAGCTCAGCGATCGGCAACTTAATGAGGACATTGGTAAAAGAGGCTGGCACGGGTATTATCGCCCCCATTCTATCATCATTACCTCGACAACTTATTAAAAATATTAGGGAAGTCATTATCAATAAGCGAAAGTATAAGCCTAACTTTATCATCTATATAAAATATAATTTAATCTCTATTTTTTGAGTTAACGCTTATTCATCTGCTACCTACTCCTATGAAATATCAACCCTTTTCTTTTAATCGAATTTCAAACTTTAGTCCAAGCCTTACCCCAATCATAAAAAATTGGGGATTTTTTGGCGTTTTATTGCTCTTCGTTTGGTCTTGCGAAAATAAGGTCTCCTCATCTCAAAAAAAAACACCCAAACACAAAGCCCAAGAAGTAATTAATCAAGCAATCATGGCACATGGGCAACATCTTTTCGAGAATGCCACCTTGTCTTTTTTATTTAGAGATAAGCAATATAGCGCAAGGAGATTCGATACCGAATACATTTATACAAGATCTTTTAAAGACGGTTCTGCACTCATAGAAGATATGTTGATCAATAGTATAAATTTTTCTCGAAAAAAAAATGGCGTCTCGATGGAAATCGAGAACGAATGGGCCGATAAATACAGCAAATCGATAAATTCCGTTCTTTATTTTTTTCAGCTACCCTATCTATTAAATGATCCAGCAGTTGAAAAAACATATCAAGGAATTAGACAAATAAATGATAAAGAGTATTATCAAATCAAAGTTTCTTTTCAGGAAGAAAATGGCGGAGACGATTTTAATGACGAATATCTATTTTGGATCAATGTAAACAATTTTGAAATCGATTACTTTGCCTACAATTATATCACTGATGGCGGAGGAGTTCGATTTAGATCTGCGATAAATAAAAGAAAAGTGGATGGATTGCTGATTCAAGATTACATAAATTATACTCCAGAAAATAAAAAAACTCCCTTACCCGACTTAATCAAACTGTTTGAAAAAGGAAAATTGATGGAGCGATCTCGTATTGTGAATTTCGAAATAAGCCTCACCCCAAATAATTGATCTTAGAACTCCTCTTTTTTTCGTACAGTCTTTAAAAAGACAAACAAGCCAATTAAAATCATAGGTATACTGAGAATCTGACCCATATTAATAGGTAAGGTTGCCTCAAATGCCTCCTGATCCATTTTTAAAAACTCATTAAAGAATCTATCTCCCCAAAGGAGTACCATAAAAACGCTAAAAATTAAACCATCATTTAAAACAAATCTTTTATAACTCCATAAGGAGAATAAAATGAAGGCAATAATCAAGCAAACTATTGCTTCATACAACTGCGGTGTATACCGCAGTATGCCTGTGGCCTTGATTTCTATGCGCTCAACTCCGGACTCATTAATGATTTGATAATCGAGACCTCTCCTTGATGAAGTAAAATCAACATGCTCAATAATTTCTTGATAATTATTAAGGCTGTAGGCCAGTTGACCTTTTAAAAACCGTTTCATTGAATCATCGACTTCGATACCTGATTTCAAGACCAAAACTGCTTTGATAGGTAAATATCCCGGATTTTTGGGATTATAAATTCCTTCATTAAAAAATACTTCTTCAATCACATTATCATCAAAATTCAACACCTCTTCAGCCGCTCTAGCATACACAACACCAAAATCGGTCCCTGTCTTTACCCCTTCCATTTCTGAATTCATAAAATTACCTATTCGGATAAGTGCTCCAGTGATAGCCACTACAATTGCGACCCTATCCAAGACCCAGAAATAACTTTGACCCTCTTTTTTTCGCTTTTTTACAGAAAAACTAATAGGAATAATAAAAATCCATTTTGACCTGATATCAAAATTAACATATAACCAGAGGGCCACGAATATTCCAAGAGCACCCCCGTGACTTGCCAAACCTCCCTCCCAAATCTTCAAAATCTCAATGGGATCCGACAAATAATAACTGGGATTATAAAAAAGGCAATGACCCAATCTAGCACCTACGATAGTGGCAATAACCATAAATGTAGTCAAGGTATCTACATCCTTTTCAGAATGGCCCTCTGCCTTGAAAATTTTATAAGAAATTTGTTGTCCGATGATAAATCCCATCGCAAATAACAAACCATACCAAACAATTGGACGATCTGGTAAACCCAAAAAAGATAAGGGAATTTTAAAAATCACAGGATCAGGGCTCCAAATTAAATAATCCAAAAAAATCATAACTATGTTTTTCTCCAAAAAAATGGGGTGAATAATATCAAAACAGTAAAAAGCTCTAATCTACCCAATAACATCAACAAAGAAAGTATCCATTTCCCCATAGTAGGCATATATGCATAATTGGCGATGGGTCCTACTGATCCCATCCCGGGTCCTACGTTCCCCAAGCAAGTTGCAGCAGCACCCATAGCAGTCACTAAATCCACTCCCAACAATGCCATTACTAATGACCCTAAAGCAAAAACGGTCAGATATAACATTACAAAAGCAAGAATTTGAAAAGTAATTTCACCATTAACACCCTTCCCATTGAGACGTAAGGGCAACACAGCTGAAGGGTGTATTTGTCTGTTAAATTCTAAAAAACTATTTTTCACCAAAATCAAGTGTCTAATTATTTTAATTCCCCCAGCCGTTGACCCTGCGGAAGCACCTAAAAACATGAGAAAGAAAAAAAGCATGGTCAATAAAGGTGTCCAAGCCGTATAGTCCTGTGTAATAAAACCGGTAGTCGTAATAACTGAGATGACCTGAAAAATACCATATCGAAAAGAATCCATTAAATTTTCATCTCCATTCATCCAGATTCCTAAAGCACAAAATACCGATATAGCCAAACAAGAAATCCCATAGCTTCGGAACTCTTGATTCTCAAAAACCTTTTTGAGCTTACCATGTAGCCCAAAATAAAGCATGGTAAAGTTAGTACCCGCTAGAAACATAAATATTATAATAATAAAATCTATATAAGCGGAATCATAATAAGCAATACTAGTATTTTTTATTGAAAACCCTCCAGTAGCCATAGTAGTTAAACTGTGGTTTAAAGCATCAAAAAAAGTCATACCTCCCATCATCAGGAATATTAATTCCAATCCCGTGAAACCTACATAAATAATCCATAACCGCTTGGCAGTTTCTTTGATTCGAGGTTGAAATTTATCTGGAGTAATGCCTGGAGCTTCTGCTACGAAAAGCTGCATCCCACCTATTCCCAATATAGGTAATATCGCCACAGTGAGTACAATAATCCCCATGCCTCCTATCCATTGACTCATACTCCTCCATAACAATACACCTTTACCCACCGATTCAATATCCTCTAAAATGGTCGCTCCCGTTGTAGAAAACCCAGATAAGGTTTCAAAAAATGCATCCGTAAAATTTAAAATCTCTCCACTCAGCATATAAGGTAACGTTCCAATTAAAGACATCACCACCCAGCCAATAGTGACCACTAAATACCCCCCACGTTTACTTAGTTCCCTATTGATAGATTTTCGTGTCAATAACCACATGACTGTTCCCAAAGTAATCACAATGAATGATGACCCTAACAGAGCCATAAAATCTTGGCCTCCAAAATACCAACTGAAAGGCAGACAAAACATCATAAAAATACCATTGAGCACTATAAGAAGACTCATAATTTTGATGATTAATTTATAATTAAACATCAAAAACTATTTAAAATAATGCTCAACTGCATGGATACATTCTGGTTTAGATAGCACGACTACGCGATCCTCTGCCTCAAAATTAAAGTTCCCTCTTACAGTATAACCTTTGTTTTTTCTAATTACCCCTCCGATTACTGCGGTCCTCGGAAAATCTAAGTTCCGCAATTCATCTTGCAGAATTTTTGACCCTTTTTTAACTTCGAATTCAAGAATTTCTGCATCTACTCCGTGCACACTTGTAATATTAACCACCTCTCCTTGACGAATATGCCTAAAAATAAAATTCGCTGCTATAAGTTTTTTATTAATCATCGTATCAACTCCAATACTTTGAGACAAATGAATGTAATCAATATTTTCAACCAAGGCTATGGTTTTTTTTATCCCTGCATCCTTGGCCACCAATGAAGAAATGATATTGGTTTCGGAATTACCCGTTACTGCAATAAATGCATCCATACTTTCAATTCCTTCCTCTTTCAGTAATTGTAGATCTCGTCCATCACCATTAATTATCATAGTATCAGGAAGTTCCTCGGCTAACCGAAAACATTTTTCTTTATCCTCTTCTATAAGCTTAATTTTATATTTTTTTTTTAGTTCGCGAGCCGTATTGATCCCAACCTTGCTTCCTCCCAAAATCATTAGACATTTTACTTCAGATTTAACTTTGCCGGAAAGGTGTAAAATTTGATCAATCCCCGTTGGCTCAGCTATAAAATAAGCATGATCATTTTTTTTAAATTTATTTTCTCCATGTGGAATAATTGTCTCATTATCTCTGAGTAGAGCTACAGTTGTAAAATCATGATTTGATGCCATAAAGGCTGTTTCGGTAAGGGTTTTGTTAAAAAATTTCGATTCCTCATCTATGGTAATCCCCACTAAAGACAAAATCCCTTTATCAAATTCAAAAGTATCCGTTAATGCAGTCTTTTTCAACAATCCCTTTATTTCATGGGCTGCCAATAACTCTGGAGAGATGAGTTCATCAATGCCCACATCATTAAAATTAAATAACTCTTTTTGCCTTAAAAATTCAATATTAGATATGCGAGCAATGGTTCGCTTGGCACCCAGTTTTTTACCAATTATAGTCGCAGCAATGTTGGTTTCTTGATCAGAAGTAACAGCAATCAACAAATCTGTTTTAGAAATATTGGCTTCAACGAGAACGCGTATAGATGTCGCACTACCCACTACAGTTCCCACATCAAATTGATTTTTCGCTTGATCCAAAACACTATCATCTCCATCAATGAGTGTAATGTCTTGCTCTTCTATTGCGAGTAGTTTGGCTAAGTGAAATCCAAGTTCACCAGCACCTGCAATAACTATTCTCATGTATTTTTAACCTAATGGCCCCTGCAAATATATAGAGTTATCCTTTTTTAAATAACTATGCTTAAGCAGATACCTGTAATTGAAATCCCAAAAACAGAACAAAACATAAATAGCACCTAGTTTTCAATCTTTTTAAAATAAATTTTCGCCACTTTCATGACTTTAGAAGCCAATATCATAGCAGAAATCATAGTAGGAAATGCCATCAAGCCATAAGCCATATCAACCAGACTCACGACCGCACCCAACGTTGCTACTGAACCCAAAATGATGATTCCTACATACCAATAATTAAAATACCATCCATATTTAGCCCCTATAATGAAAGACAGGCATTTACGACCATAATAAGATAAACCTACAATTGTCGTGAATCCAAATACTAACACGCAAAGTGCCAAAATATAGGAGCCCACCAAAGGGAGACTTGTCCGAAAAGCTTCGACCGTCAAGGCAATCCCACTCAATGTACTAGATTCCCAAACTCCAGTCGTGAGGATACATAAACCCGTTAATGTACATACCAATAGGGTATCGATGACAGGCCCCAGCATGGCCACAAGTCCCTCCCTAATCGGTTCTTCGGTTTTTGTAGCACCATGCATCATCGGAGCCGTACCAATACCTGCCTCATTAGAAAATGCCGCTCGACGTGCTCCAGCTAAAATGATAGCCCCAACCGCACCCCCTAATACAGCATTTGCTGAAAAGGCATCCTCTATAATTAACAATAAGGAGGGAACAATATATGATGCATTTAAAAAAAGGATGCAGCCTACACTGATCAAGTAAAGTATGACCATCGCTGGTACCAAACGTGCTGCCCAAAGACCGATCCGCTGTATCCCACCAAAAATAACGATGCCCGTTAAAAGAGTCAAAACCAGTCCCATAACCAAGTCTCCAGACATAGAAGCTTCTATTCCAATGGGTTGCAATACGATCTCATTGGCTGCAGCTATGATTTGATTGGCTTGAAAAATGGGTGTGGCTCCGAAAAAGCCTACCAAACAAAAAAATACTGCCAATGGACGCCATTTTTCACCCATTCCCTCACTAATGACATACATGGGCCCCCCCTGTAAATCTCCATTGGAATCTTTTCCCCGATACATAACCGCTAGAGTACACGTGAAGAATTTAGTAGACATACCAAAAATAGCACTGACCCACATCCAAAAAATGGCGCCAGGGCCACCTGTAACTATGGCCACAGCTACACCACTAATATTCCCCATACCAATGGTCGCCGCCAAATGACTCGCCAAAGCCTGAAAATGACTAATCTCTCCTACACCATGGGCTTGATCATATTTTCCCGTCAACACCTCCAAAGCATGTCTTAGGTATTTAAAAGGGAGCAACCTTGAATACATCATGAAAAAAAAACCTCCCCCCAACAAAAGTATGAGCAACGGAAAACCCCAAATAAAATTAGCCCCTTGAATAAAAAACTGTTCGATCTTTTCTATGATCATCAATTCAATTCTAAAAGTGGCAATAACCTTTCCCAAACCAATTCGGCTATTAAAAGGTGACCCTCTGGAGTAGGGTGAATACCGTCAGACAAGTTCAAAATGGACTTACCTGCAACATCTACCAACAAAAAAGGTATAAGTAATACAGAATTCTTTTTAGCAAGATTTGAAAAAATATTACGAAACTGACTTGTGTAAGCTTCCCCTAAATTTGGAGGAACTTCCATTCCGGCAATCACGATCTTCACCTCCGGATTGATCAATTTTACCTTATCGAGGATTACTTGTAGGTTTTTAGATGTCTCCCGCAAAGGAAGTCCTCTAAGGCCATCATTCGCCCCTAATTCCAAAACAAAAATATCGGGCACGGTTCGCAGCACCCAATCTATCCTATTCTTACCACTAGCAGTGGTTTCTCCACTCAATCCCGCATTAATTACCTGATAGCTTAAACCCAAAGAATCTATTTTTTGCTGAATTATTGCCGGAAATGCCTGATCCATATCTAATTGATAACCCGCAGTAATACTGTTCCCAAAAAATAAAATAACCTTTTTTTGAGAGGAGGGTATGGATTCTGCGACCCTTTTCCCCGGCAAAATAGGAGGTAATTTTTCTTTTTTTGGCCCCTGACAACCTACCCATAAAAGTGATAGGCAACCCATTAAAAATCTCATGATTTCGTCTTGATTAAATTGCAAATTAGACAAGTCAAAGCATTAATATACAAAAGTGAACATTTAAAACTTGAATCTACGCAAGGACCTCTTAAAATAAAAAAGGAACTTTAACCTTTTTTAACCTCTTATATAAGCCTCGGTGATTTATTATTGTATCACATGTCTGAAATTCTAAAAGTTAAAAGCTTATCTAAAGTGTATGGCTCTAAAGCCAATTCGCTCACTGTACTCAGTGATATTAATTTTTCTGTACTAAGAGGTGAGTCTTTAGCCATTATTGGGCCCTCTGGTAGCGGGAAAACGACGCTACTTGGTCTTTGTGCCGGATTAGATCGTGTGACAGAAGGAGAAATTATCTTGAACCATATCTCACTCAATAAGCTTAATGAAAATGAATTAGCCCGAGTTCGTAATCAAAACATTGGTTTTGTTTTCCAAAATTTTCAATTGATTCCTACCTTGACGGCCATTGAAAATGTCCAGGTTCCTTTAGAGCTTCGCGGTGTAAAAAATAGCATGGGACCCTCTATTGCCTTGCTCGAAAGAGTTGGTTTAGGCGCCCGAAAAAATCATTACCCCTCGCAATTATCTGGAGGTGAACAGCAACGCGTAGCCATCGCAAGAGCCTTTTCAAATAATCCTGAAATCCTTTTTGCCGATGAGCCCACGGGAAACCTAGATGAAGAAACAGGAAAATCTATTGAGGCCTTACTTTTTGAAATTAACAAAGAAAAAGGAACAACATTGATAGTCGTCACCCATGACTTAGAGCTTGCTCAAAAAACTCATCAAATTATCAAAATCAAAGGGGGAACCCTAATTAATTAAGACAGGCTTCAAACTGTGTATAAAAATCCTCCATTAAAAAAAATAATATACGATAGCTCTTGGCCCTGGAAAATGGCTTGGAGAGATAGTAGAAAAAGTCGTGGTAAATTATTACTATTTATCGCTTCTATCTCATTGGGTATTGGTGCAATGGTGGGCATCACATCGTTTAGAGAAAATCTCATAGCTGAAATTGACGGCCAAGCAAAAAACTTGCTGGGTGCAGATGTTTCTGTTCGAGGCAAAGCTGAGTTACCTGATTCGTTATTTTTCCAAATATCCCGGTTGAGCAAAGATGAATCTAATGAAGTCTATTTTGCTTCAATGGTTCGATTTCCTAGTACAGATGGTACCCGTTTGGTACAAATCCGCGCTTTAGAGGGTAACTACCCTTATTATGGAGACATAGAAACAGAGCCCTACAGGGCCGCTAAAGATTTTCGGATCGCACAAAAAGCCTTAGTAGATGGAAAATTGATGCTCCAATTTGGTGTTCAATTGGGTGATTCCATTAAAGTCGGGAACATCAGCTTTGAAATCGTCGGAAAAATACAGAAAATTCCCGGGCAAAGCGACGTTGGTTCATCGGTTGCACCAGTGGTGTATATTCCTCTAAAATATTTAGAAAAGACAGGCCTGATACAAAAGGGAAGTATCATCAACTACATCACTTATTTTCAATTCCATCCTGATATAGATACAACCAATGTTTTTGAAGAATCAAGAAATATTCTTGAGCAAGCAGGTTTTGACGTAGATAATGTAGAAGATCGAAAAGCACAAACGGGTAGGGCTTTTCGAGATCTTTCCTCATTTTTAGAATTGATTGCATTTGCTGCCTTATTATTGGGGTGTTTGGGTGTTTCAAGCTCAATTTATGTGTACATAAAAAGTAAAATACAAATTGTGGCCGTGCTGCGATGTATGGGAATGCAAGCCAAGGAAGCCATCAATATTTATTTAATTCAAGTAGGTTTTTTTGGCCTCATCGGTGCATCTATTGGCTGCCTTTTGGGAGTCGTCATTCATATTTACTTACCAGAAATCGCAAAATCATTTATTCCCTTTGACATTCAAGCAACCATGCATTGGCCTGCGATTATCGCAGGGTTAATTATTGGTGTGGTTACCTCTATTCTTTTTGGATTACTATCACTTATCGGATTGAGAAAAGTAAGTCCCCTCACTGCCATTCGTTTTGGATATGAATCTTTAACCCTCAAATTAGATCTACCTTTTTTCACCATTATTGGGAGTATTTTAATCTTCTTATATCTGATAATGTTATGGCAACTTAAAATTGCACTTGATGCTTTAATAAATATATCCATTCTTTTGGCAGCGTTGGCCTTATTGTACGGCCTTGCCCATGGCCTGAATGCATTACTTAAAAGACTCCTACCCAAACAGTTGGGGTTTGTTTGGCGTCAAGGCATTTCAAACCTCTATCGCCCCAATAATCAAACCGTGATTTTGGTGACCACTTTGGGCTTGAGCACGGCGTTTTTAGCAATGTTATATTTCACGCAAGGATTGCTTGTAGATCGTGTATCTATAAGTGGTAAGAATGAAAGACCCAATACAGTACTTTTTGACATTCAAACCAACCAAAAAGAAGCGATTCGGACCTTGACAGAGGAATATGATCTTCCGGTGCTCCAAGAAGTTCCCGTGGTTACCATGAGGTTGTTAGAAATCAATAATCAGACACATGATGAAGCCGACGCCGACTCCACTGTCGATCTTCCGAAATGGGCATTTAATCGAGAATATCGCGTAACCTATCGAGACACATTGATCAGTTCAGAAACAATCTCTCAAGGAACATGGCATGGAAAATTAAAAAATCCAGATGATTCTATATTTGTTTCCATATCTGATGGATATGCTGAAAACTTAGGCCTTAAAATTGGTGATCAATTGCTTTTTAATGTGCAAGGAGCATTGATAAAAACCTATATAGGCAGTTTTCGTGAAGTAGATTGGCGCCGAGTACAAACCAATTTTTTAGTCTTGTTTCCTACTGGAGTTTTAGAACGAGCACCCCAGTTCCATGTACTAATTACACGAATCAATCAAAGTGATGTTTCTGCGCGCTACCAGCAAGCCATTGTTCGGCAACATCCTAATGTATCTATCATTGACCTAGAGCTTATCTTAAAGACCCTTGAAGATCTCCTGTCAAAAGTAGCTTTTGTCATCCAATTCATGGCCTTATTTAGTATCGGGACAGGATTAATTGTAATGATCAGTGCCGTTGTCTTGAGTAAATTTCAGCGCATGCGCGAAAACGTTTTACTTCGGACTATAGGAGCCTCTAAGGCCCAATTATGGAAGATCATCGCGGCTGAATATTTCTTTTTAGGGGGTTTGGGAGCATTAGCAGGCCTCTTTTTAGCCGTCGTTTTTACTAGTCTATTAGGTTATTTCATTTTTGAATTTACCTATGTGCCCGACTTAATAGAAATCGTAGGATTCTTTTTTAGTATAACTGCCCTGACGGTATGCATTGGGCTGCTCAACAGTCGCGCCATCGTCCGGCAATCGCCTTTAACTGTTTTGCGAAATGAAATTTAATCGATTAAAATTACTTTTGAAATCAAAGTAGCTTTGCCAGTAATTCCTTAATGATTTTTGCCGCTGCCATGGCGGTAACTCCATTGAGATCACGATCAGGATTGTACTCAACTAGGTCAAGGCCGACAATATTTAAATCAAGCAGTTGTATCATCCGCAATACCTCTCGGGTAGTGAAGCCTCCGGGCTCATGATGAGAAACTCCAGGCGCAAAGGCAGGATCGAGTACATCCATATCAAAACTTAAATAAACAGGTCCCGATAAATTTAAATCTACGGCCGGTGACCAATTTCTCATGTCTACAACCCTTACACCAAACTTACTGACTTGCATTTGCTGATGATCATTCAAGGTCCGAATACCTACTTGTGTTAATCCTTGAGACAGTCCCTCTTCCATAATTCGGGCAAAAGGGCTAGCATGTGAGTACCTACTTCCTCCCCATGAATCATATAAATCCCCATGGGCATCAAAATGCAGAATACTTAAACTGGGGTAAGAAGCTGACATGGCCCGCAGAATCGGATAGGTAATCGAATGATCCCCTCCTATCGAAAAAGGAATAGCCCCCCGCTTTAAAATTTCAGCAATAATGACCTCGATATCAAAATAATCTTTGAGCGGGGCATTACCCAACCAACAAACATCTGGATGATCCGCTAAATCCATCAAGCCCTCGGTAAAATAATTAGCCGAATTACTCTCAATGGCATCGATGATTAATGGAGGAGCCGTCGCTGACCCTTTGAGAAAAGAAGAGTGATCATCAAAAGGTATACCAATTAAGGCAATATCACCAGACTTGAGGATAGATGTTTTGGCGCGACGCACAGGCATTAATTCAGAACCAATATGCTCTGCAAGTGGGCATCAAAATTTTGAAGTGTCGTGGTCAAAATGGTCACCTGAGACCGGCATTCCTCCCAATTTTCTTGTTCGATCGCCTCTCTAACACCTGGGAGCGTTTTAACGCCATATCCCGTGTAAAAGCCCGGTGCATAAATCTGATGCCGGTACCAACTCCTGCGCGGTAACCCTGAGGCAAAAGTCAAAACCTCTTCAGCATGCATCAGTTTGTCATTGAGAACATCTTTTGAGATCAAGGAAACAAGGGACTTTTCACCTAAAGCATCTACCGTAACTTTGAGACTGGCTAGCGCATTGTGTAGTGGCGAGAAATCAACATAAGGTATGATGGCTTTTTTGGAAGGCTGTTTGAAAGGTTTTTTTGGATCTGCAGTCAAAAAAAATACCTTTTTGTCAATAAACGCATTGTGCAGTTCAACTTCCGCACGCATCGTGTTTAGCAAGTCATTAATTTCCGATAAGTACCCCTGAACGGTCATGTACCAAGCCTCAAACTCAAAAGGCAATACTTCAGCATTAGCCAACCTCAAAACTATACGCCCCACTGTTTTGGCTAATGCAATCCCATAAGACATATCTGGATCTTTAAACCTTTTAAAATGCTTATAGGTATCATAAATCGTATGGTATTCTCCTCCCAAATTTTCCCCTCCAAATCCAATATTAATCGCTGCGATACCTGCATGCTGAATAAAAGGTGTATAATCAGAACCAGATCCCAAGGCATAAAATCCTGGATTACCATCGCCTCCATTTAATAAATCTAAAGCTCCAAGTCGTTCAGCCACAGAAACGCCTTTTTGAGGATCGATAACATCTATAGCTACCTCTTTTACCATAGACTCAAGTGAATGAGATCCCCCTGCTCCTAAAAATCCGCGCCCATTCCCATCTGTATTAATGTAGGCTACCGTTTTTTGTTGCAGTTCATCCAAATGATCCTCAACCCATTCAGTAGAACCAATCAAACCAGGTTCTTCAGCATCCCATGCACAATAAATAAGGGTTCTTTTTGGTTCATTCCCTGCTTTTGCGAGCATCCCGACTACTCTAGCCTCCTCAAGCAAGGCAACCATGCCGCTTAAAGGATCAGCAGCTCCATGTACCCAGGCATCGTGATGATTCCCTCTAATAATCCATTGATCAGGAAAATCTTTCCCTTTGAGCTTGGCAATTACATTATGAGCATTTTTCAATTGCCAATCAAAAGTCAGTTTTAGATGAACCCTCGCCGGTCCAGGTCCGATGTGATAAGTAATAGGCAACGCACCGCGCCATGAGGGGGGAGCCACTTGCCCTTCAAGGTTCGCCAACAATGGTAAGGCATCCTCATATGAAATCGGTAATACCGGAATTTTTGTAATGGTTGGAGCATCCTTCCAATCAAGCCTTTTGGCATTTTTCGTGGCTCCATAACCTGGGGTCAGGACATCTCCTGGATACAAGGGCATATCCATTACGGATCCCCTTTGAACACCTGTAGCATTTTTAAAAGCTCCCTTAGGGTATACGTCCCCAGCATAAAATCCATCATCCTTAGGATCTGAGTAAATGATACAACCAATGGCACCTTTCTCTGCTGCCAATTTAGGTTTGATCCCCCTCCATGAGCCATAGTATTTGACGATTACAATTTTCCCTTTGACATCTACCCCTAACTTCTCCAATTCGTCATAATCTTCGGGAATTCCATAATTAACAAAAACGAGCTCGGAAGTCACATCTCCATCCGAGGAAAAGGCATTATAACTTGGTAACAAGGCATCCCCTTGATCCGTGTAAGTATCACCTGCAACGGGAACAGCAGTCAATTTGGCCTTATATTTTTCAGGAGCTACCAACTCAAGTAAGCGAACTATTGGATAAGGGAACAATACCTGATAAGTCTCAATTTTAGCATCATAACCCCATGATTTAAATTGCTTAACCATCCATTCGACATTTTTTCGCCCATATGCTGTCCCCAAGTAATGAGGTTCTGCAGACATTAGTTTCATCCACCCATCTAAGTTATCAGCTAAAAGCATTCTATCAAATTCTGCTTCAAGATTCTTTTGTTGGGTCACTTTGTTTGCTCCAAAACCGATAATAGAAGATTGAGAAAAAATCAAGCAGCTTTTCAAGATGAGCATCATTCCAATAAATATTTTTATTTTCATGGTTTTTATTTCTAAAAATTAAATTAATTCATACTCGCCCTTTTTACCAACCGTTCAAGTAAAATTACTCTTTTTTAATTATTTCTTTTATTCCAACCATCTCTTAGGGCCAGAGTTCTATTGAAAATGAGCTTCCCATAATGACTATCCTCGTCTACCCTAAAATATCCGATTCTTTCAAATTGAAACTGATCCCCTACTTGGGCATGTCGAACAGAAGGTTCTAAAACCGCTTTATTATTAATTGTCAAAGAATCTGGATTCAGATGAGTTTTAAAATCATCTTCAATCTTATCCAAATTTTCCGTAAGAAATAATCGATCATACATACGTATTTCAGCTGAAACTGCATTCGGTGCTGATACCCATCCTAAGGTTCCTTTTACTTTTTTGCCACTCATATCTTGGCCACTTTTGGTATTTGGATCATATTCAGCATAAATTTCAACGACCTCTCCATTTTCAGATTTCTTAAACCCTGTGCACTTAATAATATAGCCTTTTTTAAGGCGTACTTCACGATCCGGACCCAGTCTGAACCATTTTTTGGGACTCGGAGGATCTTCCAAAAAATCTGATCGATCGATGAAGAGTTCACGAGTAAAAGGCAACTCACGAGTACCTGATGTTTTATCTTCCGGATTATTTTCAGCCATCATTACTTCTTGATAATCCAAAGGCCAATTAGTAATAATTAGCTTGATAGGATCCATGATGCCAAAGATACGATGGGCTGTTTTATTTAAATCTTCTCGTACAGAATGCTCTAACAAAGCCACATCGGTAATGCCATTTCTTCTTGCCACCCCTATGATCTCCGTGAATTTTCTAATCGATTTAGCTGTAAAACCCCGTCTGCGAATACCTGAAATCGTAGGCATCCTGGGGTCATCCCAGCCTGCAACATAATGCCCTTCAACCAATTCTCGAAGACTTCTTTTGCTTACAATGGTATAACTCAAATTTAATCGAGCAAACTCTGTCTGTTTTGAAGGGTAAATTTCTAATTGCTGAATAAGCCAATCATATAGGGGTCTATGCACCTCAAACTCAAGAGTACAAAGAGAATGGGTAATTTGCTCTATACTATCCGACTGACCATGTGCAAAATCATAAGTAGGATAAATACACCATTTTGATCCCGTACGATGATGTGCTAAATGCTTGATCCGATATAAAATAGGATCCCGCAGATGCATATTTGGACTACTCATATCAATTTTGGCACGAAGTACCCTTTCTCCATCTTGAAAAGCTCCTAACCTCATGGCTTCAAAAATCTTAATATTTTCTTCAATTGGTCGATTTCTAAAGGGACTCTCTTTTCCAGGTTCAGTCGGTGATCCTTTCAACTTATTAAATTCAACCGCACTCAATTCGTCAACATAAGCGCTACCTTTTTCAATTAAGCGAACTGCGAACTGATATAAACGTTCAAAATAGTCTGAAGTATAATACGCTGACGGTCCCCAATCAAAACCAAGCCACCTGATATCTTCTTTAATGGAATTGACATATTCAGTCTCCTCTTTTTCAGGATTGGTATCATCAAATCTAAGATTGCACTCACCCCCATATTTTTGAGCAAGTCCAAAATTTAAACAAATCGATTTAGCGTGACCAATATGTAAATACCCATTAGGCTCGGGAGGAAAACGCGTTTGGATCTTTATAAACTTACCTTCCTTCACATCCCGCTCAATTAGCTGCTCAATAAAATTTAATGACTCTTTCTTTTTTTGACCCATGAATACTGTGTTTGAAATGTAAATTAAATCAGATTTTTAGATTGATCATTTTTAATTTTAAATCAAATCAATCTAAACGCTCAATTAGTTTATTAAATGAAGCGCGGGAAGGAATTTTAAGCCACTTAAAAGGATTGCTGTTAACCCTCATTTTTAATAATTCGATTAAACTCATTATATTCGCATTTCATTTTATAATCATGCAAAAAATTAAAATATCGATTTTAGTAGCTATAGTAGCTCTATCTTCAAACTGTTCAGATAAAACAGGAACTGGGCAAGTTCAATTGAAAACGTTTAAAGATAGCTTAAGCTACAGCTTTGGTACTCTTTTGGCAGAACAAATTAAACCGCAGCTAGAAGATGTCGATATAGCCGTAATTACGGAGGCATTTAGAGAAGCTTTAAGCGATACCAGCCAATTGACCCTAGAGAAATGTCAACAATTATATATGGCATTCAATGAAAGAAAAACAGAGAGCCTAGCAGAAGAAGGAGTAGCTTTTCTTCAAGAAAATGCTACTAAAGACGGTGTCCAAACTACAGCCAGCGGACTTCAATACAAAATTTTACAGGCAGGTTCAGGAGAGTTTCCCACCGCCGAAAGTACCGTCACGGTACATTATACTGGTAAATTGATAGATGGAACTGTTTTTGACTCTTCTATTGAACGCGGTGAGCCTATCTCTTTTCCTCTAAGTGGTGTCATCCCCGGATGGACGGAAGGAGTACAACTCATTAATGTGGGAGGTAAAATTGAACTTACCATTCCTTACGAATTGGGTTATGGAGAAAGAGGGTCAGGTCCAATTCCTCCTAGATCTGTATTAATATTTGAAGTCGAACTGATTTCTATAGAAGCCTAAACTAACTCATTTAAAGACCCTACTCATCCATTTTGTGTAAGTTTTTTTTATGCTTAAAAAGGGCTATAGCTTAAGATTTTTTCTAGGAATATGGCTGCTGACTCAGGATATATCCAAATACTGAAAAAAATTCCATAAAGGGCGCCATACAAATGGGCTTCGTGGTTGATGTTTTGAGATAGGTTTTTCCCTTGAGTAAAAGAATAAATGAGAAAAATAACTCCCAAGATAAATCCAGGAAAACATAGTATTGCAAAAAGACATATTTTGTTCAATGGGGCATAAATGATACTCGCAAATACCATAGCTGAAACTGCTCCAGAGGCTCCTAAGGTATTATATCCAGGCCTATTTTTATTTTTAAATAATCCTGGTAAATCTGAAACAACAAGGGCGGACACATAGAAGAAAACAAATACAACGGCCGCATTTGATCCCAAAATATAACCAAAATATAACTCCACAGCACCACCAAAAAAGTACAGTGTAAACATATTAAACCCCAAATGTGAATAGCCGTCGTGGACGAAACCTGAAGTAATCAGTCTCCAATATTGACGCTTCTTCATAACC
The DNA here is from genome assembly GCA_902605755.1 of uncultured Marinoscillum sp. GTDB lineage: Bacteria > Bacteroidota > Bacteroidia > Cytophagales > Cyclobacteriaceae > UBA4465. The sequence goes on from CACLDR010000011.1 coordinate 35,706, forward strand.
TCATTTGGATTCATCATAAATTGGCCATAAAGATTCGTATTGTTCTGAGCATAAATACTGACCAATACCGTCAAAATAATAATGATTAAATTTAAACTCATCATTTAATTATTCATACTTAGTGCTACTATCCCTCTCTTACAATTAAGCCATGCGCAAAATGATTGAAAATCTCAAGTCCGTCTTTATTACAATCTATCACTTTAAGTAATCTAAATGCCTTATCAAAATAAGCATTCATCTTTATTTTTACTCGGTTGGGGATTTTCAATCGATCATAAATATTTTTTACAGCAGCTACTTTTTCTTTGGGGTCTGCATCTCGTATACTGACCCAACCCTTCAACTGGCGACGCACGTCAGTTCCTGCAAGGTCTAGAGCATTGATCATTAAAAATGTTTTTTTATTGGCAATAATATCGCCCCCTACTTGTTTGCCTACCTTCTGATGATCTCCGTAAACATCTAAATAATCATCCATCAACTGAAAACCCAGCCCAAGATTTTCTCCTACCTCATAAAGCTGCTGTTGATTCTTACGATCAAAGCCGCCCATCAATCCTCCTAATTCCATACTAAACCCAAGCAATACAGCAGTCTTTAATCTAATCATCTCCAAATAATCCGTTTGAGAAACCTCAGAATATTGTTCAAAATCCATATCCAATTGCTGACCTTCACAGACCTGTAAAGCAGTTTCATTAAATCGGTTGATGGCTATTGACAAGTGGCCAGGACTGATCTTAGTCATAAGCTGATAAGCCTTGACAAACATCGCATCTCCACTTAAAATAGCAGTGTTCTGATTCCATTTTTCATGAACTGCTGGTTGACCTCTTCGAAGCGGGGCAACATCCATAATGTCATCATGCATCAAAGTAAAATTATGAAACACCTCAACGGCTATAGCTGGATCTAATATTTGTGAGGTTAGTGATCCTCTTAGCTGTGCTGTTAATAAAACTAATAAGGGCCTAAACCGCTTCCCTCCCATAGCCAATAAGTAGCTAATGGGCTCATACAGGTTCTTGGGCTGTACCTTGAGATCTAATTGAGCCAAGCGTGTATCAATTGATTTTCGTAAGGCAATTATTGATTCCATTTACTTTGTATTAAGCTTATAATTAAAAAAGGATATGAATAACTTCCCTCTCCCTGACTTCAAACTTCTAAGTTAGTCCTATCTAAAAAAAATCAATCAAATATTTTGAAATAGGTTAATTTTTAACCCAAAGCAAATCTATTGTTCTCCGTTCTATGTCTGTTTTTAATACCTTAACATGAATTTCATCACCCAAAGAAACTATTCGCCCTGTCCGTCTTCCAACAATCCTATATTGCTTCTCATCGTATTGAAACTGATCATATTCTATATCTGCAATTCTAATCATTCCCTCACATTTAGTGATACTTATTTCCACAAATAATCCCCACTCAGTGATTCCTGATACAATCCCGTCAAAAGTTCCTCCCAGCATCTCAGACATAAATTCAACCTGCTTAAATTTTATAGAAGCTCTTTCAGCCTCAGCAGCCCTTTTTTCTCTGTCTGATGAATGAATACATTTTTGTTCAATAAGCTCTTTTTCTTGAAGATTTTCCCCTTCCAAATAATCCCAAAGTAACCTATGAACCATTAAATCTGGATACCTTCGAATGGGAGAAGTAAAATGGGTATAATGATCAAAAGACAGGCCAAAATGACCCCTAGGATCTGTGGTATATAGAGCTTTAGCCATAGATCTGATGGCTATAGATTCTAAGACGTTCTGTTCTGGCTTACCCTGTATGTCTGCAAATAACTTATTTAGGTTTTTGGATATTCCTCCTTGAGTTGGAAATTGATATCCAAACCTATTGGCAAACCTTGAGAAATTATCAAATTTTTCAGGATCAGGGTCATTGTGAACTCGAAATACAAAAGGAAGACCTCCCTCTTGTTGTTTTTCTTTCCCCTTATCAAAAATAAAAGTAGCTACCTCTCTATTTGCCAATAACATGAACTCTTCAATCATCTTGTGAGCTTCTTTTCGCTCTTTGGGTATAACTTCCAAAGGCTTTCCTTTCTCATCTAATTTAAATTTTACTTCTACTGATTCAAAGTTTACTGCTCCGTTAGCAAAACGCTGATCTCTAATTTTTCCAGCAAGGTCATTAAGGAGTAATATTTCCTCTTGATAATCTCCAACACTTCCTTCAATAATTTCTTGAGCATCTTCATAAGTAAACCTTCGATCCGAATAGATGACCGTTTTTCCAAACCACTTATCAAATACTTTTCCTTGACCATTGATTTCAAAAACTGCTGAGAAGGTTAATTTCTCTTCTTTAGGACGTAATGAGCAAAGATTATTAGATAACTTTTCTGGTAACATCGGTATTGTTCTATCTACCAGATAAACAGACGTTGCCCGTTCAAAAGCCTCTTTTTCGAGCAATGAATCGGGTTTGACGTAATGAGAGACATCTGCTATGTGTACCCCTACTTGAAAATGTCCATTATTTAGTTCTTTAACAGATAGGGCATCATCAAAATCCTTCGCCTCGTGAGGGTCAATGGTAAAGGTGACCTCTTTTCTGAAATCTCTACGCTTATTTATTTCCTCTTTTGAAATGGCTACTGGAATGAGCGCTGCCGCTGCTTCGACTGTTTTGGAAAATTCCAAAGGCAGACCATATTCTGCAATTATCGCATGAATCTCCGTATTGTTTTCTCCTGCTTGACCCAAGACATGGGTTATACTTCCAAGGGGACTTTTATTTTCATTATTAGGCCATTTATCAACTTTTACTAAAACCTTATCATTATGAATGGCCTTTTTAAATTTTTGTGGATAGACTAATACGTCGAAAAACACATTCCTATTATCTAATACCACAAAACCAAATTTCCGTGATACTTCCAGTCGCCCTACAAATTCGTTTTTGAACCGCTTTATTATGGAAATTACACGCCCCTCAGCTCGTTGACTGGCTTTTGCCACACTCGTGATTTGAATAGTAACAGTATCTCCATGCATCGCAAAGTTCAAGTCTTTAGATTTTACCCAAATATCATCAGGAAGTGAATCCACCATGATATAGGCAAACTTGGGATTGACATGATCCACCGTACCCTCATAATAAATAGGCTCTACAGCAGTAATCCATCTGCCGTCAGGTACACGGCGCAGCTGATCTTCGGCTTCCATTTTAAATAATAATTTCTTTACAAAATCTTTGGATTTTCCATCCCGTATTCTCAAAAGTTTAACTAACTGACTTAGACTAAACGACTCATTGGGACTATTTTGAAAATGTAGTTTTACTTCGTTTTTGATATTTATTTTAACCCGTGGCATTTTGCCATGAATACTTGATGATTTCTTTTTTCTAGACATATGTTTTTGATACATGCGCGCACTGTAATCTTTCTTAACAACAGGCAAGTCTTTCAATTTAAATAAGCTTGATCTAGGGCAAACACATCCCCTTGACAATAATTCCCTACTTGCATCGGAACCATATTCTCACTGTAATATACCTAATTGACCTTAAAACCATCAATGTTTGATTTATTCGAATCGAAATCATATAGGGTTACTAATAGATCCAAAAACTTAGAGTTTTTTTGTCTTCAACTTACCAAGGTCAATTGTATTGATGTGCCGTACCTCCCAAAGCTTTTTACCTGAAAAATCTTAGGTTTGACAAATCACTACAAATTGACAAGCATATGCCAACTCAGAAAAAGAAAATAAAATTTTTTGCCATTATAAATACATAATTTTAAATACTATTGATTGAATTTTGTCACTAGAGATTTCTTAAAATCACTCTACAATTTAGCGCCCTCACAATTTTAAAAAAAAGAAACTGAGAATGGTCCTATCCTCAAACTCACGGGATGCCCCTGCAGAAAAATCGATGATTTTTCCTAATTCAGCCTAAATGCCTCCTTTTTAAATGCAAAAATCACTCGTTGATTTTTACCCTTACTGCACAACTAGATAGCTTTTCTCTTCAAATGCTGTCTTAATTTTTCAAGGGGGGTTTTAAAGCTTAAAAATACTCTGATCTTTTTAATATCAATAATCAATAAATAATTTAATTTCACACTCGTAAATGCAAACCCCCATTTAATTTTAGCTTTTCAATATAACTTAAGTTTGAAGCATTAATCGACGAGGGAAGATAAATATATTTCTCATTATAATTTGCCTTCTAAAATAAAGACTAATCCAAAATTTATAGATAAAATATAAAATTTCAGAACTTATACATTCAATTAAAGTCAAAGATACCGTTTCTTAGCTAGGAATGGCATGGAGTAATGAAGTTTTTCGATCCCCATTGGACCCTTTAAAGGCAACTAAAGTAGTATCTAAACTGCTCTTATTCCAATTGGTTGAATAAACTAGCCATAAATCATCTTTATTTGATTGTAAAATCGCTTTAGTAACTTGACCAATGAGCGAATAAAGAATATTTTTTTCATCTATGCACAAAAAGGTCAAAAGGTTCTCGAAAAATACAGTAGGATAATTCGAAAAATAATAATGTGATAATAACATACCATATGATCATAAAATATTATTCTACATGGCCGATTGATTAGCTATTGCATTCCAAGACCATCCTTTTTCCATTGCATTTTGAAAAGTTCTGAAATATTCTTGCGAAGCCTTTCTTCCACCTCATCAAAGACTATCAGTCTACCGAGTTCTTGATGCATAGAGGTAACCGCTTTATCACCAATACCACAAGGAATAATATTTTTAAAATACTCAAGGTCTACATTGACATTTAATGCAAGCCCATGCATAGTAACCCATCTGCTCGACTTAACTCCAAAAGCACATATTTTTCTTGCTTTAAGAGGATCATTTTCGTCTAACCAAACCCCCGTCAATCCCTCAATTCTTCCGGTTACCATTCCATAAGAAGCTAAAGTTCGAATTACCGCCTCCTCCAAAAATCTTAGATATTTATGAATATCGGTAAAAAAATTATCTAAATCAAGAATCGGATATCCTACAAGCTGACCCGGCCCATGATAAGTTATATCACCTCCACGACTTATACGGTGATAGGTAGCACCCTTATCACGCAGTCCAACTTTATTTAATAACAAATGATCTTCCTTACCACTTTTACCTAATGTATAGACATGAGGATGATAAACGAAAAGTAAATAGTTGGGTGTAACTTCTTGCTGATCTACAGGCCGATTCCTATTTTTAATTTTTAAGTCTACAATCTTCTTAAAAAGCTTTTTCTGGTAGGCAAGCCCCTTTACGTAATCTAATAATCCCAAATGTCTAAATTCTACAACTTTGTTTTGCATCAATCAATATAGGTTTCCAAAAGTACAACCTCAGCATCCGCCTTAATTTCATAATTTAATAACATAGCAGGAATCAAAGCTGTTTCTCCTTTTACTAAAACAGTCTCCTCTTCACCTTTTACTATTTTTGCTGAACCCTCAATACAAATATAAATTTTGAACCCTGCTACTTGAGGTGCATTTAATACTTTATTTTGTGTCAAATTGAGCTTGTTTGTCACGAAATATGGACAAGACACTAATGGCACTCTTTTATTCAATCCCCGATCATAATTGGTTTTATAATTTAATTCGTAGGTAAAATCTATTGCGTCCAACGATTCCTCAAAATGCAAGATCCGCTTATTCCCTTGATCATCCGTTCGATTAAAGTCATCTATACGATAGGTGATATCAGAGGTTTGCTGTATTTCAGCAATTAAAATCCCTTTCCCAATCGTATGTATTCTGCCTGCAGGTAGAAAAAAAACATCTCCTTTGGCGACATGTTCTTTATTCAATACTTCCATTAAATTCCCAGATGCTAATTTTATTAAATATTCTTCTCTGGACACAGATTTATTAAACCCAGTAATCAGAGATGCCTGCTTATCTGCTTGCAAAACATACCACATTTCCGTTTTTCCCGAACCTTGATGCCTTTTTTTTGCCAATGAATCATCTGGATGTACTTGAATGGAAAGATCCTTATTTGCATCAATGAATTTAATTAACAAAGGGAAATCTGAACCAAATTTTTCATATAATTCTATACCCATAATGGCAGCCCCGTTTTGCGCTAGAAGCGATTTAAGATCCCAGCCTTCCCAATAACCATTACTTACCACTGAAATATCTCCAGGTAGGGCAGAAAGCTCCCATGTTTCCCCACAGTTAGGCAATTCACCAAAATCTTTATTAAGAAATGTTTTAATCTTATTTCCTCCCCAAATCTTATCTTTGTAGATAGATTTAAATTTTAATGGATAGGCCATACAGAATAGTTTTTTTGAACAAATTTAAGGGAAAATGAAAGAAATCATGAATCAAAAATATCTAGAATTTGGGGATAAATTTATAATATAACTATAGTTCTACACGAGTAAAATTAGATTTTATGCTGATCCTTTATAGAAACTGATGAGTTTTCTGTCAAGCTGATATATCGTAAAAGTAACGTTAACTGACTAACTCAAATTTATTCTTTCATAAAAATGTTATCTGTGCTAAACTTAAGTAAATCCACCAAAAAAATTGGAGATGAAACCATTGATTTTCCTCAAGGTCCTATTGATTAATTAAGTTAAATATATTCAAAAGAGCCATTGGGCGTTTGAATAACGAGCTCTTTAATCGCTGATGCCTCTACCCGTCCCACCACTTGCGCATTCACATTAAAAGACTCTGAAATTTCAATAAGATCATCTGCTACCTGTTCGGGCACATAAAGTTCAAATCTATGACCCATATTAAATACCTGATACATTTCACGCCAACTCGTAGTACTCTCATTTTGAATTAAAGAAAACAAAAGAGGTACCTCAAAAAGATTATTTTTTGTGATTTTTAGTTGATCGACAAAGTGCAAGATTTTTGTTTGACCACCTCCACTACAGTGGACCATCCCATGGATTTGATCATGGTGCTCAGTTAAAATTGCTTTGATGATGGGAGCATACGTTCGTGTAGGAGAAAGAACCAGTTTACCTACATTCAAATTAGTGCTTTCCACAGGGTCAGTGAGGAATTTTGTTCCACTAAAAATTAAGTCCAATGGTATCGATGGATCAAAAGCTTCAGGATATTTTGATTGATATATCTTTGAAAACACATCATGCCTTGCTGAAGTAAGGCCATTACTTCCCATTCCACCGTTGTATGCCGACTCATAACTAGCCTGACCAAAAGAGGAAAGACCTACGATTACATCTCCTGGGATGATGTTGGCATTATCAATAACCCTGCTCCTTGGCATTCTCGCCGTTACCGTGCTGTCAACAATAAGGGTACGTACCAAATCTCCAACATCTGCGGTTTCACCACCCGTTGAAATAATATCAATCCCTTGATTTCTCAACATTTCTAAGACCTCTTCTGTCCCTTCTATCACTGCTGCAATTACTTCTGCGGGTATTTTATTTTTGTTTCTACCAATGGTACTTGATAGCAATATATTCTCTGTGCAACCAACGCACAACAGATCATCTGTATTCATGACCACCGCATCCTGAGCAATACCTTTCCAAACAGACATATCTCCTGTTTCCCTCCAATACATGTAGGCCAAGGAAGACTTAGTTCCTGCTCCATCAGCATGCATTATGGCACAATAATCTTCATTTTTTGCTAAAAGATCAGGAACTATTTTACAGAAAGCTTTAGGGAAAAGTCCCTTATCTATATTTGAAATCGCCTCATGAACATCTTCTTTAATGGCTGAAACTCCTCGTTGTGCATACCTATTTGACATAGTATATATTATAAGCTGCAAATATCGCAACTTAAATTTAATCATGGTACTGATTACACTAATGATTATGGACAACCCAACAACCAATACCAAGTTTAAAGTTAATCCATACTCAACTGAGATAAAACCAATAACTAGAGCACCAATAAAAAATCTTATAAAGCTTATTTTTGATACAGCCGCAATACCTAGATTGTTCCAAGAGGCCCATAACGGAAACGGCATACGACAATCTTAGGCTCTTTTACATTTGGTATTCTGACCTCCAATTTCCGAATATAAAATTTTAAGAACAAAAAGTACCCTTAAATAGGACTAATGCCAATTCTAGAATAAAATTTGAAATGATCAAAACTGACATTATATCAACACACTAAACCTAAGCGATAAATTTGTAGATTATAGCTATTTATTATCATTTTCGAAAAAGCGCTCATATTCATCTACCGACTCCTCCTCTACCTCAATCTCCTGAATATCATATTTCAATACCTTAAATTCAGTACGCCTATTGATTTGATGCTCTACTTCTGTTTGCGCATTTTCAATCATTAATTTTGTTTCTCCATAACCTTTTGCCAAAACTCTTTTAGACTGAATGCCGCGACCAATCAAGTAGTCAACAGCTGATTTAGCCCTTCGTTGCGATAAATCCAAATTATATGCATCGGTATTTCTGTCATCAGTGTGCGAACCTAATTCGATGTAAATCTCAGGATTATCCTCCAACATAAGTACCAGACTATCTAGAATGAAGGCTGCATCGGTGCGTATTTCAGACTTATCCAAATCATAATAAATGTTATTGATCACAATAGTTTTCTCAATCACGATTTGATCTAATTCGACATCTAATTCAAAGAAAATATCAGTCTGAAATTGAGTGAGCGTATCTCTTCTAATGTTTCTACCAACGGTAGAAAATACTTTTCTAGCGGAAAAATAAGTAGATTTTTCAACCCTAATATTATAATTTTCCTGCGCATAGACTCGAAATTTATAAACACCATCCTCTCGAGTAAAATATTCATCTAATATTTGCCCATCCTCCGAAATTAAGGAAACTTTCGTATTAGATACCGTTATGGCTGCTCCACCATCATCCTTAGTAAGAGTTTTGCCAGTTAAAAAATAATTGATGATTTTCAAATCAGGATCGTCGTTAACAAATGTATAAATATCATCGTCCCCCTTACCTCCTGGTCTATTTGATGAAAAGAAACCGCGCGTAAGATTATATTCATAAAATCCAAAATCATCAGCAGAAGAATTCATTGGAGAGCCTAAATTTTCTATAATCATAGAACCTCCAATCCGAGTCGCCTTAAAAACATCTAGATTACCAAAGCCAGGTTGACCATCCGAGGAAAAATACAAGACCCCTGATTCAGAAATAAAGGGAAACATTTCATTCCCCGGAGTATTGATCTCAGGACCTAAATTTTGTACATCTACCCATCGCCCTCGACGATCTAATTGTGCAATGTAAAGATCTGCCCCTCCAAAACCTCCAGCTCTATTAGAGGCAAAATATAAAGTATTTGCTTCTTTATTTAGTGCTGGGGTACCATCATATGCATTGGGATCATTTATGTTAAGGGGTCTGGGCGTACCCCATTTACCATTTCGGTATCTGGCAGCAAAAATATTGACTTCGAGAGTTCCACTGGCTTTACCAGAGTTCCCTTTCGCAAATAATATGTAGCTCCCATTGGCTCCTAGAGCCAACGAACCCTCATTAATCATAGGGTTATTGATAATTGGATCTAGTGAAGTCAAAGTTCTTAAATTTACCTTAGCTCCCTTAGTCGCAACGCTGTAAATATCGGTAAAAGGGGTTCCTGTACTTTTATATATCTTACCCCCATCACGATTAGAAGTGAAATAAAGCCTTCCATTTTCAAAAACCGGTCCATATTCCGCTCCTTGGGTATTGATCTCTTCTAAATTCTTAACTCTAAAAAAGGTTTCGGTATCATACATATCATCTAAGGAGGCCAGACCCTCTATTTCATAGGTCATTAATTTATAAATCAGATCGTCCGTTACTTTAGGCAAAGCATCTTTTAAAACCTTGCGAGCATCATCGTATTTTTGATTAGCTTTCAAGGATCTAGCATAATAATAGTAAGCATCATCTTGATCAACACCTGACTTTAAAGCTGATTCATAGAATGATTCAGCATTCTTTATTCTATTCGAGAGTCGATAAGCCTCGGCAACCTGGTAGTTGGTTATACCATCATTGGTTTTCGTTGACTTCCCATGCTTTGCGATCATACCATCATAATTCCCTTTAATTAATTGCTTGGCTGGAGAAATACAACTACTGAATAAAAACAAAATTAAAAGTTTCCGAAAATATTTCATTAATTAAACTTTTGAAAACAAACGTTATAATACTTTTCAATCACTTTTTTGGATAACATTTAAATGAGGTATTTCTTACACCAAGATTGATCGACGGTTTGATACCAGAATTTTTTAAACTCCGCTACACTGGAAACCGAGTTATTTAAAATGATGTCATCTGGCTTGATTTTATCAGAAATTATGGCTTTTTTAATCTGGCTTATATTTAATACTGTTATCTCTTTATCAATCACGAATCCAATCTGGGTTCTATCCGTCAAGGAAATCTCATAAGTCCGTTCTAATGATTTCATAAAAGCAACTGACGCATCAATACTGCAACCACTAGCACCATGAGATGACTCATCAACTGCAAGAACAATAACTTGATCATAATATAACCTATAGGAGGATTTTATTGCAATTCCATGCGCATCCCAAGAGGCTAAAAATTCTTGCAATGAGGAATTAATACCTTCTATTTCTGCAGATGAAAATTTTCGATTACATTGATAAATCCATAACCGAGCATCCTCCGGCATTTGATCAAAAGATTTCTTCATAAAGCTATATTAAGTTACAAAGTTAGACTTTAAGTTTGAATATTTTAGAGCCCTTGGGATTCGGCAATAAGTTCTGCCAAATCTCTTACCTGTACAGACTCCTCTTTTTCTTTATTTTTAACACCGTCACTCATCATGATCATACAGAACGGGCAAGCCACTGCAATGGTGTCTGCACGAGTCTTTAATGCTTCCTCAGTGCGTTCAATATTGACTTCTTTATTCCCTTTTTCTGCATCTTTAAACATCTGCCCTCCTCCTGCTCCACAACAAAGCCCTTTGGTTTTACACCTTTTCATTTCAACTAATTCAGCATCTAAGGCTTTCAATACTCTCCTAGGCGCCTCATAAATATTATTAGCTCTGCCCAAATAACAAGAATCATGAAAAGTTATTTTTCTTCCCCTAAAAGCGACTTCGGTTTCCCTCTGAATAACCTTCCCCTCATCGATAAGCTGCTGCAAATAGGTAGAATGATGGACTACTTGATAATTTCCACCAAGTTCAGGGTATTCATTCTTTATAGTATTGAAACAATGCGGACAAGCGGTTACAATAGTTTTTATACTGTAAGCATTTAACATTTGAATATTAGATATCGCCTGCATTTGAAAGAGAAAGTCATTCCCCGACCTACGGGCTGGATCACCAGTACAAGTTTCCTCAGGGCCTAAAACAGCAAAATCAACTCCAACCTTATTCAATATTTTGGCAAATGCCTTAGTGACATTTTTATAACGTTCATCAAATGAACCTGCACAGCCCACCCAAAATAGAATTTCCGGAACCTTTCCCTTGGCAGCCAATGCCGCAACTGTTGGTATTTTTATATCCATTACAATTTAATTATTTATCATTTTTCAATTCTTCTAACCAATTGAAGCGATCTTGATGAGAAAATTTCCACGG
>CACLDR010000012.1 GCA_902605755.1 uncultured Marinoscillum sp.
TTCAAGTTTAGAATGAATAAAGAAGATTTCTTTCCAAAATTCGAAAAACTTTTATTGCCGTGGCTTGGCAGAGCGATGAAATCCTTCGATTTTCATTTAGCTGATGAGTTAGCGCATGCTGGAATCGCTTTGAGTAAACACCAAATTATACTTTTGCGAGTTCTTAGCTTACGAAATGGAATAGCACAAAATGATTTGGCTTTTATCACTGATAGGGATAAAACCTCCTTGACCCGCCTTATATCAACTATGGAACGTAAGGGGCTTTTAAAACGGAAAAATTGCAAATTAGACAAAAGAATCAATAACGTATTCATCACTCAAAAAGGATTAAAAGAAACAAAAAATGCATTTCCCATAATCATAAATGAAATTGATAATATTCAACATAAGTTAGACAATGATGAGATCGAGACAACCATTAAAGTTTTAAAACAAATAATCACGTATACCAATCGGAAAGAGCTACCGCTCACTATTCTGAAATAAAATGAGACAGATAACTATTGTAATAGGAATAATTATTTTTATTGGATCCATTTTCGGAGCTCAAAAAATTATCTCGAATAAAAAGAGCTACAAAACCAAAGAGAATAAACTCATTCCTTTGGCATATGTAAAAACAATTACAAATAATTCTATTCCTATCTCTATAAGAGAACAAGGTAGACTTTTAGCCAAAAAAAGAATGAATTTGTTCGCTGAAGTCCAGGGAATAATGGAAGTTAGACCAAAGGATTTCAAACCAGGAATTTCATTCAAAAAGGGCGAAATTATGATTGAAATGAAGAATGACGCCTATTATGCTAACCTCCAAGCTCAGAAAAGTATACTTCAAAATTTAATAACAAGCGTATTACCTGACTTAAGACTTGACTATCCAGATGCCTACCTTAAATGGGTGAACTACCTAAACAATTTTCAAATTAATCAACCATTAAAAAAACTGCCAGAATCGACTTCAGATCAAGAAAAATTCTTTATCACGGGTAAAAATATCTATACTACCTTCTACAATACAAAAAACTTAGAATTAATATATCAAAAGCATCTTATTAAAGCTCCTTTTGACGGTATTCTTACTTCTGCGCAGGTAGATCCGGGGACTGTGATTAGAACAGGCCAATTACTCGGTGAATTCATAGATCCAACAGAATATGAAATGCAAGTAGACGTTAGTAAAAATACAATTAAATCTATCAAAGTAGGAGAACAAGTGCAAGCCTATACTACGGATAATGAAACTATAATTTATTCAGGAGTTATCGCAAGAATTAACGGGAAAATTGATCAAGAAACGCAAACAGTGAAAGTATTCATTCTACTCAAGGCATCTGATTTAAAAGAGGGAATGTTTTTAGAAGCCGTTATTCCTATTCAAAATATTGAAAATGCATTTGAAGTAAATAGGTCATTGCTTGTAAATCAGAATAAACTTTTTATTGTTCAAGATAGTATACTTACCCTCCTTGCTATCAAAATTTTGCATAAAGGAGAAAAAAATGTAGTAGTAGATGGACTCTCTAATGGTATGCTGATGATTGATCGGATCATTCCAAATGCCTATCAAGGAATGAAAGTGGCACCCATCCAAGTTAAATGAGAGCCATGCAAAAAGTAATAAAATATTTTATAAACTTTCCAATAGCTGGATGGTTAATTGTCTTCGCCTTTGTAATACTTGGTTTAGCTGGTATTAACAATTTAAAATCTTCTTTTTTCCCACTAGTTGAGAGTCGTAACATTAAAATTGATATATATTTTCCCGGAGCCTCTCCACAAGAAATGGAAGAAGGTATTGTCCTAAAAATCGAAGATAACCTCAAAGGAATCGTTGGAATAGACAGATTTACCTCGACCTCAACAGAAAACCATTCCAGCATACTAATAGAAGTTCTAAAAGGTTATAATATAGATGCTACCCTTTCCGACGTTAAAAATGCAGTAAATAAAATACCTTCATTTCCATCAAGTATGGAGCCTCCCATAATTGCCAAACAAATATTCAGATCAGACGCAATAAGCATTGTCCTTAGTGGGAAAAATATTCCTCTAATAACTCTAAAATCATTTGGAAGAGAAGTAGAAAATGACTTACGAGATTTCGAAGGAATTTCACAAATCACGGTAACCGGTTACCCTGCAGAGGAAATAGAAATTGCCTTAAATGAAGATAAAATGCGTGCTTACGAACTGACTTTTCCAGAAGTGGCAGCTGCAATCACATCTACCAATATTTTAGTCACTGGGGGATCGATTAAAACCTCGTTAGAGGAATACCTCATTAGAGTGAACAATAGAAAGTATTATGGTACTGAATTTGATCAAATCATTTTAAAAAGTAACGAAAATGGCAAACTTATAAGACTACAAGATGTTGCAATTATTTCAGATAAATGGTCTGAATCACCTGATAGATCCTACTTTAACGGGAAACCCTCTGTTCAATTAAATGTACAGGCAACAATATCTGAGGATTTAGTAGATGTCGCTGAAAAAGTAAGAGGGTATGTTACGCAATTTAATTCATTAAACGACAATCTTCAATTAGATATTATTAGTGACCGATCTATAGTTGTCGTACAGCGAATTAATTTACTGCTAAAAAATGCACTTCAAGGAATTATTCTTGTACTAATTTTTTTAGCTCTTTTTCTCAAACCGAGATTAGCCTTTTGGGTAGCATTTGGATTGCCCTTTTCCTTCTTAGGTATGTTTATTTTTGCGGGATTTTTTAACGTAACAATTAATGTCGTCTCATTATTCGGCATGATCATCGTTATTGGCATTTTAGTTGATGACGGCATTGTTATTTCTGAAAACATCTACCATCATTACGAAAAAGGAAAATCTAGAATTCAAGCAGCAATTGATGGCACATTGGAAGTGTTGCCCGCTATCACTTCAGCAATTCTTACCACATTGGTGGCATTTTCATCATTTTTCTTTTTAGAAGGAAGAATTGGAGAATATTTTGGAGAAACAGCTACAATTGTTATTCTCACATTGGGACTCTCACTGATTGAAGCTTTAATCATCCTGCCCTCTCACATTTCACATTCAAAATCGTTGACCAAGGCCCAAAAAACTTACTGGTTTAATGCCTATTCTGACAAAATGATGTCTTGGATGCGTGATAAGTTATATGCGCCTACCTTAGAATTTTTTCTTCAAAACAAGGTCTTGGGTTTCGGCATCACCTTTGCTTTTCTTATATTAACTATTGGCTCAATGGGAGGTGGAATAATTAAATTTTCATTTTTCCCCCAAATCGCTAGCGATCGTCTTGCCATTAATTTAAAAATGCCCCAAGGAACCAATGAATCAGTAGCTGACTCTATCATCACACACATCGAAGATAAAGCTTGGTTAGTAAATGATTCTTTGTCGAAAATACAGACCGGAAAATTATCTGTAATACAAAATATAATCAGACGCGTTGGACCAGGCACGTCGACGGCTTCTCTAACGATCAATTTGCTTGCAGGTGAAGCTCGTGATGCCCCTGCTTACACAATCTCAGCTGCAATTGACAAGAAAGTAGGAAAAGTCGATGGTGCAGAGACTTTAATCTATGGGTCAGGAAATTATTTTGGAGGTAAACCTGTATCAGTATCTCTACTTAGTAATAACATCGATGAACTAAAACAAGCTAAACTTTTAGTTAAAGATTATTTAAAAGAGAATATTTTACTTAAGGATATTGAAGATAACGATCCTGCAGGGATAAAAGAATTAAAGCTTGAACTGAAGGAAAATGGCTATGCAATGGGATTTAGACTCAATACTCTAATCAATCAAGTACGGTCAGGATTCTTTGGGTATCAAGCCCAGCGCTTTCAAAGAAGACGGGATGAAATAAAGGTTTGGATAAGATATGATAAGGAGACAAGATCTTCAATTACCAGCCTTGAAGAAATGCGGGTGGTAAGCCCGCAGGGTGTTCGAGTACCTCTAAGAGAAATTGCTAATTATGAAATACAACGAGGTGAAATCTCTATTAACCACCTTGATGGAAATAGAGAAATAAGATTGGATGCTGACCTCAAAAATCCAAAAACAAGTGCTACAGAAATAGTGCAAGAAATTAAGACCGAAATACTGCCTACTCTGAAAAGACAATTTCCAAGTGTAACTGCCTCATTTGACGGTCAAAGTAGAGAGGCAAGCAAAACAACAACATCTGCCGCAGCGACAATGCCCATAGTTCTATTTATGATTTTTGCAATTATTGCATTTACTTATCGCTCTGTGAGCCAACCACTCATTCTTTTAGTAATGATTCCTTTCAGTTTAATTGGAGTAGCCTGGGGGCATTGGCTTCATGGATATCCTATTAATATTTCTTCTTTTCTAGGAATCATTGCACTAATAGGAATTGTAGTGAATGATGGACTGGTTCTTATAGGAAAATTTAACACCAACTTAAGATCAGGAATGAAATTCAAAGATTCACTTATAGCTGCAGGAAAATCTCGCTTTCGTCCAATTTTTCTTACATCTGTCACAACGATAGCAGGTTTAGGACCACTAATTTTTGAAAAAAGCTTGCAAGCTCAATTCCTGATTCCAATGGCTGTATCTATAGCTTATGGCATTTTAGCCGCAACCGTTCTAACTCTGGTATTTCTACCTATGATGCTAACCTTAGGAAATTCAGTGAAAGTATGGGCATTATGGTTTTGGACTGGAACCAAGCCAACAAAAGAATCTGTGGAGCGCGCTGTTAAAGAATTAAATATTAATTATGAATAAACTCAAATTATTATCTGTCATTGCTTTTTACTTGAATCTTCACGGTAACGGAATAGGACAAGAACTACTCACCAAGGATCTTGCAGTGGAGATTGCACTAGAAAATAATTTCGACATAAAAGCAGCGAATAATATGACCAAAATTGCTGAAAATAACGCTGCTCTAACGAACAGTGACTTTTTACCTTCATTGTCAGGAAGTGCCGGTTCTACATTGGCATCAACCAACTCGAAAAATGAATTTCAAGATAATAGAGTTGTAAGTGTTTCAGATGCTGAAACTGTCAGTTACAATGCTAGTTTAGTTTTAAATTATACTCTATTTAATGGATTTAGTAGAAAATACACCTACGAAAAACTACGGGAAAATTATAATTTAACGGCACTGGAAGCAAGAAAGGTAATCGAGAATACAATCTACAATATTTTCTTTGCTTACTATGAAATTGCTAGACTCACTCAAGATCAATTAAATCAAAATAGATCTCTTACTATTTCAAAAGAACGCTTAAACAAAGCTACTTTTAGTTTTGAATACGGTCAGAGTACCAGATTAGATGTATTAAATGCAGAGGTAGATTTTAATAATGACAGCATCAATTACCTTAACATCAGCCAATCATTGAAAACTGAAAAAAATAATCTTAACCTTTTATTAGGAAGAAATATAGACACGGCTTTTGAAGTGGATACTGCTCTTTCTTTTTATGAAGATCTAGTATTCGAAGTTTTATCAGATAAAGCGCATTCAAATAATGTAGAAGTGCTAAAGCAAAACAGTAACCTTCGAAATGCAAAAACAAATATTAAAATTTCATCTGCCGCGATTATTCCAAGTGTAGGACTTACTACTCGTTATAATTGGGAGAATAATGACTTTGGACCAGTTGGATTTCTTGCTACTCGCCAATCAGATGGCTTGAACATTGGGGCCTCAATTTCATGGAACCTCTGGGATGGAGGTAAGTCAAATACCATCAAGCAAAATACTAAAATAGCTCTGGAAAATGAGTCCATTTCAGTCGATCAAACTTTACTAAATCTAAATCGGAATTTGAATAACGCATGGACGAGTTATCAAACAGCATTATTTATAATGAAAGCTCAAAAAAAAAATTTAGAAACGAATCGACGTAATTTTGAGCGCTCCATAGAACAATATAACCTTGGACAAATTACCTCGATAGCTTTCAGACAGGCCCAGCTTAATTTACTGAACGCCCAGGTCAACTATAATGGTGCTCGTTACAGTGCAAAAAAATCTGAGCTGGGTCTACTTCAGTTAAGTGGAGAACTTTTACGTGCGAATTTCTAACAAGAACTATTATGGCCTTTTTAAAACTATTACAGAAAAATAAGTCAAAATAATCATCAAAGACAGCAAGCAAATTAAACTTCAGCCAAATTCATTATCTATCTCGGAAAAATCCTATTGAGCCCTGTCAATGCCGCAACTGAATTTCTATGACGCCCTAAATATTAATGATATCAGGTGCCACTCATAAAACTGTATTTTTGTCTTGGTCCACAGAAGTGAAATTTTAAGTTGTTTGACATCCACGCTCAAGTAGCAGTAAAATTAATCCCTAAAAAATGTAGAAAACCCGAGTCAAAAAGAAAAAGAACTCTGTGAAATATTAACTACTAATTTAGTCTGTCAATCCACTGAGCCATTAAACGGATAGACTCTTTTAAATAAGGATCTTTACTAATTTTTACCCTATCTGATTCTGAAAAAGAAAGTTCTGTTTTAACTATTTCTCCATTTCGATTAATTGATGATTTATTAGCCTCGGCCTCTCTCTGACGAATCGATAAATTTAATGACATAGACTTATCTTTATTTACCTCTATCTGTTTATGAATATCATTGACCAAATCAATCAATTGGCTATCATCCGCTAAATGTTTTTTATACTCATCATACAGATAATCGATAAGATTCGATGAAACATAATTAGTAGGTGAAAACAAAGAGGAGTTTATCTCATCCCACGGTAAAGCTGACGGACTTGAGCTTTCACCTACCTCATCCGATGTAAGATAAGTAGGAAAGGCTATATCTGGTCTCACGCCGATACGCTGTGTACTGCTTCCCGAAGCCCTATAAAACTTTGCTAAGGTGATTTTGAGTTGGCCTAGGCTAATCTCTTTACTTTTAAGTTTGTCCCTAAGTTCTTTTAAATCATCATTGTTTGAAAATTGATTAACAGCAATCAATCGGTTAAGATAGTTTAATACGGGACGTTCCAAACTCAATAAACTTTGAACAGTGCCTTTTCCAAAACTATTTTCACCAAAAACAACACCTCTTTTGTAATCTTGAATAGCTGCTGCAAATATCTCGGATGCACTGGCGCTATACCTATTTTCTAGGACAGCTAAGGGGCCATCATACATTACTTGAGGATTCTCATCTGACAAGACATCTATAGTTTTATCTGTATTTCGAACCTGGACTACAGGTCCTGAAGGAATAAATAAGCCGGTCAAATCAATTGCTTCATCCAGTGATCCCCCTCCGTTGTATCTAAGATCAATAATTAAAGCATCCATTCCTAACTTATTGAGACTGTCTAATAAAATACGAACATCTCGAGTCGTACTTTTATAATTTTGAATCCCTGCACTGCGCTCTTCAAAATCAATATAAAAACTAGGCAACGTAATCACTCCAATATGATAAGTAATGTCATTTTCAAAATAGGAAATAATTTCTCCTTTGGCTGATTCGTCTTCTAATTTTATCTTTTCCCTTATCATCCGAACCGTATCGGGAGATGCCTTCAAATCTCCTTTACTCAAGGTCTGCAGCCTTACTACAGTTCCCTTAGGTCCTCTGATTTTTTGAACTACTTCATCTAATCTCCAGCCCACCACATCAATAAATTCTCCATTATCTCCCTGAGCTACAGCTATAACTTTATCTTTTTCGAAAATTTTCTTACTCTTAAATGCAGGACCTCCAGGTACGACAGAAACAATTTGCGTGTAGTCAAGCTGCTGCCCTAATACCGCACCAATCCCTTCCAAAGATAAACTCATATTGATCTGAAAGTTGTCTGAAGTAATTGGTGAAAAATAACTCGTATGGGGATCATAGGCCGAGGTTAAGGCATTTAAATAAACTTGAAAAACATCTTCACTCTTATTCTGGTACAATGATTTAATCCGTCGCTCGTTTCGATCTAATAATATTTTCTTCACTTCATCCCAATCTTTATTAGCCAACAATAAGTTTAAAGCCCGGCCTTTCATAATCAGACGCCATCGTTCATTGAGTTCCTCAGAACTAATGGCCCATTCTATGTCATCAAGATTCAAATTATAATACTCCTCTTTTTCGAAGTCAAATCCTTTTTCCAAAATTTCAGAAATGCACTCATATCGATATAATGCCCGAGATTGGTAGAGGTTGAATAATTGGAATCCAAAATCTAATTTTTCTGAAGATAATTCGTTATCCAGTTTAAACTTATACTTTTCAAAATAATCAAAATCTGACTTTAAGAAAAAAACTTTTGAGGGGTCTAAACCATCGATATAATTTGCAAAAACAATCGCAGAAAGTGAGTCATTTAACTTTAATTTTCGATAGTGATATTTTTCCAGATATGCAGAAGTAATAAATAAAGCTTTGGAATGCTCCGGAAGGGGCATTAAGGTATTTAGTGCTTTCTGTATGGAAGGTCGCAATTGGGCATTAATACTATTCAAAAATAAAATTAGGCTTCCTAAATAAATCAATAATCTTATCTGCATTCAAAAGTAATTTAGAAATGATTGTTATTACAAATTTAATGATTGTGCTGATTCCAAACTAAAGCAGCCGCTCCCAAAATTGCAACATTTTTATCTAACATTCCCGATGGCAATAGCTTTACTTTACCCTTGTAATGAGGTAAAAGATTATCCTCCAAATGTTTTTGAGTCGGTTCAAAGATCCATTTTCCTGATTTGGCCAACCCTCCCAATAAAAAAATAGCCTCAGGTTGCGAAAACGCTACAAAATTGGCCAACTGTTCACCCAAAATTTTACCAGTCATTTCAAAAGCTGCACGAGCAATTTCATCACCATTCTCTGCTGCCTTAGTTATATACTCGCCATGTAAGTTATTAAAAGAATAATTTCTAAGCTCACTATCTGAAATAGAATCTGAAAGCAATTCAAAAATAGTTCGTTTTAATCCAGTTGATGAAACATAAGCTTCAAGACCTCCTTTAATACCTAAACCGTCTAACCTGCCCTCTTTATCAATGGAGATATGACCTAATTCTCCAGCCATGGCATCATGTCCATAAATCAATTCTCCATTGGCAAAGATTCCTGATCCGAGACCTGTGCCCAATGTGATAACAATAAAATCTCGCATCTTTTTGGCATTTCCATAGACCACTTCTCCAAAAGCTGCTGCATTGGCATCATTGGTCATATAAATAGGCACCTTAAAATGAGTCTTTACTTTGCTTACAAATGGAATAACCCCTTTCCAATCTAAATTGGCCGCTAGGTGCTATGAATATCACAATATCATCGACTTCTTAATTCAACCCCTGAATGTTTCTAGATTCATAAGATGTATAGCTAAAATTTATTCTGCAAAACCAATAAAAGCCATATCAAAAATGGAAAAATACGAGATAAAACATACCTTTGTAAAGGTCAACAAAAAATTCGTTAGAATCAACTATGGTGAGCTCTTGTTTATAGAAGGTCTAAAGGATTATATCCTAATAAGAACCTTATATAAAAAATATATTGTTCACAAAAATATCGGAAATTTTACCAACCATTTACCACGACACAGATTTGTAAGAATCCACAAAAGCTACACTGTGAGCATAGATCACATTGAAACAGTTACTTCAAATAAGATCGAAATTGGACCGCACCTTATACCAATAGGGCGTTTCTATCGAGAAAAAATTTTATCCCTGTTGCACATAAAAGAAATAAAAATATCATGAAAAAAATTATAATTACGGTATAAGTATAAATCTAAAAGCATAGAAGCATCATTCAATTAACTGAATGATGCTTCTAAAAAAAATTTCTCTTAAATTATTTTTTAACAGTATCTACAATCGCCTTGAACGCTTTTTCATTGCTCATAGCTAAATCAGCGAGTACTTTTCTATTGATATCAATACCCTTTTCCTTAAGCAGTCCCATAAATTTAGAATAGCTCAAATCGTACTGTCTTGCACCTGCATTGATACGCTGGATCCACAAGGCTCTAAATTCTCTCTTTTTAACTTTTCTATCTCGATAAGCATACTGCCATCCTTTTTCAATGGCATTCTTTGCAACCGTCCAGACATTTTTTCTCCTACCAAAGTACCCTTTGGCATGCTTTATCATTTTTTTTCTTCGTGCCTTTGAGGCCACATGATTAACTGATCTCATTTTATTTATTTACTTTAACCATTGGTGGTAATTACACTTAAAACCAATCACTATGTTATAAATTAGAACCAATCAGATCCGCAACATTAATTTAACATTGTTTGTATCTGCTTTATGAACCAAACCTGCTTGCGTAAGATTTCGTTTTTGTTTGGTCTCCTTCTTAGTCAAAATATGATTTTTAAAAGCGTGTTTACGTGTGATTTTTCCCAAACCCGTCAGTTTAAATCTCTTTTTTGCACTTGAGTTTGTTTTTACTTTCGGCATTACTCAATTATTTACTTCTGTTTTGGCGATAACATTAAAAACATTCTTTTTCCCTCTAGCTTAGGAAACTGTTCGACTTTTGCTGTTTCTTCAAGAGACTGGGCGAATTTCAGTAGCAGTATTTCGCCTCTCTCTTTAAACACAATTGACCTTCCAACAAAGTGGACATAGGCTTTAACCTTTGACCCCTCTTGCAGAAACTTTTTAGCATGATTTAACTTAAAACCGAAATCATGATCATCCGTATTAGGTCCAAATCTAATTTCTTTAATAACCGTTTTCTGGGCTTTAGATTTGATTTCTTTTTGTTTCTTTTTTTGCTCGTACTTGAACTTGGAGTAATCAGTAATTTTACAAACGGGAGGATCAGCTTTTGGTGATATTTCAACTAAATCTAAGCTTTGCTCTTCAGCTAGGCTCAAAGCAACTTTTAAAGGATAAATATCCACCTTAACATTTTCTCCTACTACTCTTACCATAGACGCTAATATTCTGTCGTTTACCCTATAAGGCTCTTCGGCACGACCTCTAAAAGGTCTTTTTGTTATCTGTCTACTAATTGTTTCGTTTTTACTGGTTAAACATTTTAAAAAAGAACTGCAAATATGATCAATAAAAATACTTATTAAAAACTTCTAATCAAAAAAGCAGAAAATTTATCAAAAAATAGGTGCAGCATAGAGATTTAACTAAAAAGTTTCATCAATTCTAAAGATTTTTTAAATTATCACTAGATTTCTATTTTCGTTTTAAACATTTCTAAAAACTTATTAAAACTAAAAGACCCCAAATCTCCTGTCCCATGAGCTCTGACCGAAAGGGTATTTCCTACAGCTTCTTTCTCCCCCAATATAAGCATAAATGGTATTTTCTTTATTTCAGCATCCCTAATTTTCTTTCCTATCTTCTCATCTCTTCGATCGATAAATCCATTAAAATCATATTTTTGTAATTCAATAAACACGTTTTTTGCATAATTGTGGTACTTTTCGGAGATAGGTAGAACAACAAACTGCTCTGGTGCTAACCAAATAGGTAGGTTTCCAGCTGTATTCTCTATCAGAATAGCAATGAACCTTTCTAGTGAACCGAATGGTGCTCTGTGAATCATGACAGGACGATATTTTTGATTATCGGCCCCAATATATTCTAACTTAAAGCGTTCCGGCAACGTGTAATCAACCTGTATAGTTCCTAGTTGCCATTTTCTACCGATAGCATCTTTGACCATAAAATCTAATTTTGGACCATAAAATGCAGCCTCTCCAGTTTCTAAAACCGTATCAAGTCTTTTATCTTTTGCTACTTTCTTAATTGCATTTTCGGCAATATACCAATTCTCATCTGTACCAATATATTTCTCTGGAGTTGATAGGTCTCTTAGAGATATCTGCGCGGTAAATTCAGGAAAACCTAAGGCTTTTAATACGTACAAAGTCAAATCGATAACCTTTGAAAACTCCTCTTCTAATTGATCAGATCTACAAAAAATATGAGCATCATCCTGTGTAAAACCTCTAACCCTCGTCAGACCATGAAGCTCCCCACTTTGTTCATAACGATAGACTGTTCCAAACTCAGCGAAACGTACGGGGAGATCTTTATAAGACCGAGGTTGAGACTTGTAAATTTCGCAATGATGAGGACAATTCATTGGCTTCAACAAAAATTCTTCATCTTCGGAAGGTGTATGAATGGACTGAAATGAGTCTTTCCCATACTTTTCATAGTGTCCTGAAGTAACATAAAGCTCCTTACCACCTATATGTGGAGTGATAACAGGATCGTATCCAGCTTTCAATTGTGCCTTTTTGAGAAAACTCTCCAATCTCTCGCGCAAAGCAGCACCCTTTGGTAACCAAAGTGGAAGTCCCTTGCCTACTTTTTGCGAGAAAGTAAAAAAACCCAATTCCTGTCCTATTTTCCTATGATCTCTTTTTTTTGCCTCTTCAAGAAGCGCTAAATATTCCTTGAGTTCTTTTTGTTTGGGAAAAGAAATACCATATAGACGAGTAAGCTGTTTTCTTTTTTCATCACCGCGCCAATAGGCACCAGCAATATTCAAAATTTTTACAGCCTTAATAAAACCTGTATGGGGAATGTGTGGCCCCTTACATAAATCCGTAAAATTACCCTGAGTGTAAAAAGTAATAGCACCATCTTTTAAGTTTTCAATCAACTCTAGCTTATACTCATCATCCTTCGCCTCGAAATACTTAACTGCCTCTTGTTTTGAAATTGGCTCCCTCAAAAATTCACTTTTTTGACGAGCTAATTCTAACATTTTTTCCTCTATGAGAAATAATTGTTCCCCATCAAAAATTATTTCGCCAAAATCAACATCATAATAAAACCCATTGTCAATGGCAGGTCCAATACCCAGTTTAATACCTGGATATAATGACTCTAATGCCTCAGCCATCAAATGAGCTGAGGAATGCCAAAGCGTAGCCTTGCCCTCGGAGTCCTTCCATGTCAATAATTCAAGGGCTGCATCGAAATTGATAAACATTGATACATCTACAGTTTTGCCGTTCACTTTAGCCGCTAGAACATTACGAGCCAAACCTTCGCTTATCTCTAAAGCGACATCCATGGCCTTAATTGGACGAAAATATTCTTTTTTCGTTCCATCGGGTAGGCTAATTATGAAAGATTGATTACTCATAGTTTTTTTTAACGATTAATGCCTCAATCGTTAAGATCATGCCGGCAAATATGCAATGATTTAGATTCAAAATATTTTTTTTGCAATAATAATTTTTCTCCTTCACTAGACAGAGTTTTATTTTTTAGAATTTATAATTTTTGAAGTTGCCTAAAACACTTAAAAATGATAAAAATTCATATTTACGCCGTATCTATACCTTGAGGTTCATAAAACTGATTTGAGAGAACACACTTATCAGGTACAATAAAGAAACATTCTGTGCCATTTTTTTTTGACTCAACGATTAAACCTCTAAGTTACCGAAGATGGTGAAAGTACTCAGGAAAGCAGGCTATAAAAAAATTATCTGAAAAAGTCTTATCTCTTTGCCTTCATTTTATTTTTAATTCCAATCACATTTTTTTGAATATCTAGCATTATATCGGTCAATTTATCAATGGATATTTCTTTAGAAGCTTCAGGATCGGGAAAATCTATACTAATGAAAGCTCTCGCCTCCCAAATCTCCTCAACATCGTCAGGTATAATTTCATAAGCAGAATAAACCTGATTATCTGAAACCAAATATAACTTACCTCTTTCATTCAAATAATTAAATACCCTTTTATAAACTATGCCCTCATTTAAGGTAATTAGTACATAAGTTTTTCCATTTTTAACATCAGTAATAGAATCAATATACTTGCCAACAACAATACTACCTGAAGTTAAGGGAAGCATTGAATCCCCCATTATCTCAAAGGCACGATAGGTTGCATTTTTTGCCAACATTGGCAATTGAAATTTAGGCAATTCTGAGATAAATTCGGGATCGGAAAACCCATTCAAATAACCTGCTGACGCTTTTTGATGAATCAATTCAATATTCTCATTCTCTTCCTTATCTATGGTAATAGGTAAAATCTTAATCTTTTCCTTTTGAAATTTAATTGATTTTACGGTCGTTTGATTCCCAAAAATCAGACCATCTACAGTCACATTTAATACTTTGGATATTTTAGACAAATTATGTAATCTTGGCTCTGCTCGACCTTCTTCATAAGCTCCAACCAAGGAACGTTTGATACCTAATTTTTGTGCAAATTGCTCTTGGGTGTATCCCGCTTTTTTTCTTAAACATTTTAAATTTTCGGCTATGGACATGTCATGTGGGTCTAAATGTATTTTTAGATGAATTACAAGTTAAGTTGTGATAAAATTTAAATCTAACTCTGAAAATTATCTGTAAATGAATGTGGTGATATCCCAATTCTTTTTGGTTTTTGAAGAGTCCTAATTTGTTGCTATTCGCCAAACTAATTTCTTTCAAGGAACAAGCCGCAACTGTTAAAAATGCGGTGATAAATAGCTTTTTTTTGTCCCAGACATACAAGGAATTGAAATTGGAAGTTCACTGAAATTGATCTATTATATCCTATTTCAAAATCACAATTACATTTCAAGATCCGAAAAACCTTTGACAGATAATTTTTTGCTATTAATTTTAGTAATATTAGTAAAAATATTAGTAAAAAAAAAGAATTTTAAAAAAATACTTTTCAGAAGCAAATTGATTTTTAGGAACTTTTTTGCAGAAAAATATGTCTTATAACCGTTTGTGAGTTCTGCGCATTCTTTACAATTTATTAATGAAGAAAAAGGCTATAGTCATTGGTACCGGTATTGCCGGTCTCGCATCGATTCTTAGGTTGATAAATAAGGGGTATGAAGTAAAAGCCTTCGAGAGTAATGATTACATAGGTGGCAAAATTAATAGTTTGACCAGCAAAGGTTATCGCTGGGATATGGGGCCCTCCTTGTTCACCATGCCACAATATGTGGAAGAATTATTTGAATTATTCGGAGAAAATCCAAAAAGCCATTTTAATTACAAAAAGAAAGAAATACTCTGCAATTATTTTTGGGAGGACGGAACAACTTTTTCCGCAAAAGCAAACCCATCAGTATTTGCAGATGAGGCGGGTCAAATTTTTAATGTTGACCCTGAAGTAATAACAGATTACTTGAAGAAATCGAAGTTAAAATATGATCTTACTGCACCTATATTTCTTGAAAAGTCTTTACATCACTGGTCTACTTATTTTACTCCCGCAACTTTAAAAGCTTTGTTTAACTTTTCTCGACTGCATTTGTTTGAATCTCTTCATCAATTCAATCAAAGAAAATTAAAGGATAAAAAATTGATACAATTTTTCAACCGGTTTGCTACTTATAATGGTTCTTCTCCCTACAAAACTCCGGGAATCATGTCAATGATTCCTCACCTAGAAATGGGGCTTGGTACTTACTTTCCGAAAGGGGGAATGAACCAGATAAGCCAAAGTCTTTATCGATTAGCGCTAACGAAAGGAGCAAAGTTTTACTTATCCAGCCCAGTGACGGAGATTATTCATAATAGAAATAACATATCAGGAGTTGTGGCAGCTGGACAAATTAATAAATGTGACCTAATAATTTGTAACATGGATATTTATTCTACCTATCAAAAGCTTTTGAAAAATATCCGCAAACCAAAAAAAATTTTGAATCAAGAACGCTCAAGTTCGGCTTTAATATTCTATTGGGGTATAAAAAGAACTTTTAACGAACTTGATTTACACAATATTTTTTTTAGCGAATCGTATGAACAAGAATTTGAACATATTTTTAACAAGAAGACTATCTTCGATGATCCAACCATTTATATTAATATTTCGAGCAAAGAAGAAAGAAACGATGCTCCTGAGGGACACGAAAACTGGTTTGTTATGATCAATTGTCCAATTAATTCAAATCAAAATTGGAATCTGATTAAAAATAAAACGCGAAAAAATATAATCAAAAAAATAAACAGAAATCTAAATGTCAACATTGAAGAATATATTGAAGCAGAAGAAATTTTGGACCCTGTCAAAATAGAATCGAAAACAAGCTCGCATCAAGGTGCCTTGTACGGTGCTTCGAGCAATAATAGAATGGCAGCTTTTTTGAGACATCCCAATTTTTCTAAGCAATTAAAAAACTTATTTTTTTGTGGAGGATCCGTTCATCCGGGAGGTAGCATTCCTTTATCTTTACTTTCTGCAAGGATAGTCAGTGAACAGATTACTGCCCTGAAATGAAATTTATAAAAAAACATGCAATTTCGAGGAGCAACTATTTTATTTTCGCCCTTTATGTAATTCATATTTCAGCTCTCACAGGTATGTATCTAGGTTATCTCCAATGGTTTCTGAGTAAGACCTGGGCGATACTTTTTCTTACATTTTTAATGCTATTAGATAGTCTTCCTCAAAAAAATAGCAAATCATTATTGTCCATACTCACTATATTTTTCGTAGGATTTTTGGCCGAATGGTTGGGTGTAAAGTATGGTTTTTTTTTTGGTGATTATAGTTATGGTCCTAATTTGGGAGTGAAACTAGACAATGTTCCCCTTATAATTGGTATTAATTGGGTCATATTATCTTTGGCGGCTCGTGGAGTTATCCAAAAAATTTTCAAACTTCCTGCATTAAAAATAATAATTTCTTCACTACTAATGGTCGGCCTTGACATTCTCTTGGAGCCACTCGCCCCAAAACTTGGCTATTGGTCGTTTGATTTAATGGTCGCACCCCCAAGTAATTACAGAGGATGGTTACTACTATCGATACTGATCCAAAGCCTTTTAGAATTTGTAAATTTGAGGATACATTTCAAAACGTCACTTCACATTTTCGCCATTCAATTTCTTTTCTTTTGGTCCCTACATATTCTTTTTTAATTCTTAAATACGGTTATTCAATATAGGATGGAAAGCAAAAAAAGCCGCCTGCACCCCTACAAACGACTTTAAACTAAACAACATTAACTTTACAATAGCTGTAGGAGAAGGGATCGAACCTCCACGGAGTGGTTAGACACATACGAGCTCCATATGTACTTTGTCCCGAAATCTCCACCCCCGAGATAGGAGGGCATGTCTGCCAGTTTCATCATCCTACAAAAACATTAAAAGGTATTGTATTTAAAATACAAGTAACAAACATAGATATTTTTTGGTTTATATTAAAAATAATTTAATAGATTTGAAGAATATTTGTATACAATTTATAAATACTGTCAAAATTTTACTTTATTATTAAAAAACGACTTTAGCATGAGTAAAAATTACGAAATTGATAATGTAGATCTTAAAATTCTCAATATTTTGATGGAGGATGCCAAAATACCCTACACTGAGGTAGCCAAAAGAGTTTTTGTATCAGGAGGTACTGTGCATGTTAGAATGAAAAAGCTAGAGGAAATGGGTATTGTGACCGGTACAACTCTAAAAATGGATTATTCAAAATTGGGCTTTGATGTAACCTGCTTTTTGGGAATTTTTCTACTTCAAAGTTCACTTTATGATTCTGTGGTGAAGAGTTTAAAAGAAATACCAGAAATAGTGAAAATCCATTATACAACAGGTAATTATAATATTTTTCTAAAAATACATTGTAAGGATACTCGCCACCTGAAGGATGTTTTACATGACAAAATCCAAAAAGTTGAGGGAATTGAACGTACAGAGACTTTTATAAGTCTAGAAGAGAGTCTCAATCGGCATTTGTCTTTTTCTTAGAAAATATGTTCTACTGATCTATTGAAATGCAATTAGTCCCAAATTAAAAATCTACGAAAGACAAACATCTTGAAAAGAACTTTACCAATTTTATTCAATAAGGAACTTTTTTCATCGTTATGTAGATTGTATGTGTAATAATAAGTAAATTTACCATTTAATTTGAAGAAGCAAAGATGAGTTCAGATGATCAAATTCTAGAAGAATTTACCTCGAAAGAATATGAGCATGGATGGTCTGTAAATTTTGAAGCAGACGAGGCTCCAATGGGTTTGAATGAAGAAATTGTAAGATTTATATCGCACAAAAAAAATGAGCCAAAATGGTTACTTGATTGGAGACTCAAATCTTATCGACACTGGGCTCAGTTGAAAGAGCCAAAGTGGGCTAATGTTGAATACCCAAAAATAGATTACCAGGGGATTAAATATTATTCAGCACCAAAAAAGGGGGGTAAAATAAAAAGCTTAAATGAACTCGACCCCGAAATGATCAAAACATTTGAACGCTTAGGTATCTCTCTAAACGAACAAAAACGTTTGTCCGGAATAGCAGTAGATGCCGTAATTGATTCGGTATCTGTAGCCACCACATTCAAAGAAACACTCTCAGAACTTGGAATTATTTTTTGTTCATTCAGTGAAGCAGTACATGAACATCCCGAACTAATCAAAAAATATTTAGGTTCCGTCATACCTGCGGCAGATAACTATTTTTCGGCTCTCAACTCTGCTGTATTTTCAGATGGCTCTTTTTGTTACATCCCCAAAGGAGTTAGATGCCCAATGGAACTTTCTACCTATTTCAGAATAAACGCGGCAAATACAGGGCAATTTGAAAGAACACTTATCATCGCCGAAGACGATAGCTACGTTAGTTATCTTGAGGGTTGCACCGCGCCCATGCGAGATGAAAATCAGCTACATGCGGCGGTAGTTGAAATTTATGCTGCCAAAAATGCTGAAGTGAAGTATTCTACAGTTCAAAACTGGTATCCAGGAAATAAAGATGGAACAGGAGGTATTTACAATTTTGTTACCAAAAGAGGTATTTGTGCTGGAGATCATGCTAAAATTTCGTGGACACAAGTTGAGACAGGTTCTGCAGTAACTTGGAAATATCCCTCCTGCATTCTAAAAGGTGATCATTCCGTCGGTGAGTTTTATTCGGTTGCCGTGACCAATAATTATCAACAGGCAGATACCGGCACAAAAATGATTCATTTAGGAAAGCATACCAAATCAAGGATTGTATCCAAAGGAATTTCAGCGGGAAAATCTCAAAATTCCTATAGAGGCCATGTCAAAGTATCAAAAAGAGCGACTCATTCAAGAAATTTCTCACAATGTGATTCATTGCTCATGGGAAATCAATGCGGAGCTCACACCTTTCCCTACATTGATGTAGACAACAGTAACTCTCAAATTGAACATGAAGCGACTACCTCCAAAATCGGCGAAGATCAAATATTCTATTGTAAGCAAAGAGGTCTTGATGAAGAAAGCTCAGTTGCCCTAATAGTAAATGGATTTGCTAAGGAAGTAATGAATAACCTTCCTATGGAATTTGCTGTGGAGGCACAGAAATTATTGGCACTTACCCTTGAGGGGAGTGTTGGATGAAAGAAATATCAATTCAGCATAAAAAATATGATATCCATAAAAAATCTCCATGCAAAGATTGAAGGTAAAAAAATCCTAAAAGGTATTAACCTAGAAGTAAAACCTGGGGAGGTACATGCTATAATGGGGCCCAATGGATCGGGAAAAAGTACCCTAGCATCCGTGTTAACGGGAAGAGATGGCTATGAAATAACTGATGGCAGCGTCATTTTTGAGAACAAAAATCTGCTTGATTTAGATACAGAGGAAAGAGCAAGAGAAGGTATATTTTTAGCCTTTCAGTATCCTGTTGAAATTCCTGGAGTCAGTACCACAAATTTCTTAAAAACTGCTTTGAATCAGATACGCCAGCATCGAGGTGAAAAAAACTTAGACGCTGTTTCTTTTCTAAAACTAGTCAAATCAAAAATGAAACTTGTTGATATAGATCAATCACTGCTTAGCCGATCGTTAAATGAAGGATTTTCTGGAGGCGAGAAGAAAAGAAACGAAATTTTTCAAATGGCCATGCTAGAACCTAAATTGTCTATATTGGATGAAACAGATTCAGGACTAGACATTGATGCCTTGAGAATTGTGGCTAATGGTGTTAACAGTCTGAAATCAAAAGACAATGCAAGTATTCTAATAACTCACTATCAACGACTCCTTGACTATATCATGCCGGACTTCGTACATGTTTTGTTTGATGGAAAAATTGTCAAGACTGGGAACAAATCTTTGGCATTGGAGCTAGAAGAAAAGGGTTACGATTGGATCAAAGTAAAACACAGTTCATTGGAAACAATTTAATTAAATTATGGAGACATCTGTGGTCAATGGCATTCGAGACGTATTTAACAATAATGAAGCTAATTATCAATCATCCTCGTTAGCTCATAGAAAATCGGCATTGGATTTTGTACTAAGTCATAATTTTCCTGATCGAAAAGATGAAGAGTACAAATACACACCCGTAAACCAGATTTTAAAAAAAAATTTTAATTTTAAAAATACCATTACTTCAAAAACAACAGATTTCGATTTCGAAGATTATTTCTATCAATTAGAGGGTAATCATTTGGTTTTTTTCAACGGAAGCTACCAACCATTCCAATCAAAAATATATAATGAGATTTGCTGCCATTTAGAAAAAAAATCAAACCAATCCTTCCATGACATATTTGATGCTCTTAACGTTGCATTTTATGAAAATAGTCTGAAAATTGAGGTAAATAAAAACTACAGATCGCAACCATTTTTTATCTACTATTTTTACGACAGTCAGCAGGGACAAATATTTGGTAATCCAAATATTCAAATTGTTGGCCACCCTGATACACGAATTGAAATTCTAGAAAATACCATAAGTAAAGGCACATATCCAGTCTTCATAAACAAAAAAGTATCTGTACATGTTAAAACTAATGCTGAAATCAACATAACAAAAATTCAAAATTATAAAAAACATGTCTATCAGATCTACAATCTCGAAGTAAACCAAGATACTCAAAGCAAGTTCAATAGCAATGTTTACTCTTTTGCGGGAGGATTAATCAGAAATAATCTAAAAATAAATCAAATGGGTGAAAATTGTGAGTCACACATGCATGGTCTTTATCTTATTACTGGCCATACCCATGTGGACAATCACACAGCAGTCAATCATACTCATCCCCATTCATATAGCAATGAACTTTATAAAGGCATAGTTGATGAAAGTGCACGCGCTGTTTTCAATGGAAAGATTTTTGTACGACCTGAAGCGCAAAAGACCAATGCTTTTCAGTCCAATCAAAATATAAACTTATCTGATGAGGCAAGTATTTACACTAAACCTCAACTTGAAATTTGGGCTGATGATGTCAAATGTTCTCACGGATGTACCGTAGGACAATTAGATGAAGAAGCGTTATTTTACCTAAGATCTCGAGGAATAGGAAAAAACCAAGCCAAGGCCTTGATCCTCATTGCTTTTTCAGAACAATCTTTAGAACATATCCCTTTTGAATTCGTAAAAAAGGAAATTGATACGCTAATAAGAAAACGATTGATTGGATGAAACTATCTATTAAAGACCAAGTTGACGTAAGTTCTATCAGGAAACAGTTCCCAGTTTTAGAGCAATCGATAAATGGGAAACCGCTGATTTATTTAGACAATGCGGCCACAACACAAAAACCTCTCGCAGTTATCAATGAAATAAATCGTTATTATACTGAAGACAACTCAAATATTCACAGAGGAATGCACGCACTCGCTGAGCGAGCAACAGCAGCTTACGAAAATACAAGAAAATCAGTGGCCCGCTTTATTAATGCCAACGAGTCAGAGGAAATTATTTTTACAAAAGGCACTACAGACAGTATCAATTTGGTGGCACATTCTCTAGGTGGATCAATACTGAAACCAGGAGACGAGGTATTAATCTCTTGTATGGAACATCATTCTAATATTGTTCCGTGGCAAATAATTTGCAAGCAGGCAAAAGCTGTTTTGAAAATCATTCCGATTAATAAACGGGGGGAAATCCTCATTGAAGAATTTTTAAATCTGCTCTCAGAGCGTACAAAAATTATATCAGTGGTTCATATATCAAATACACTAGGTACCGTTAACCCTGTTAAAAGAATCATTTCAGAAGCTCATAAACGGGGTGCGAAAGTCCTGATAGATGGTGCTCAAGCAACACCCCACCATAAAATTGACGTCAAATCATTGAACTGTGATTTTTATGCCTTCTCTGGTCACAAAATGTATGGTCCGACAGGTGTCGGTGTTCTTTATGGGAAAAGAACTTTGCTAGAAGCTTTACCTCCTTATCAAGGGGGTGGCGAGATGATTAAAGATGTGAGTTTCACTCAAACATCATACAATGAAATCCCTTACAAATTTGAAGCAGGTACTCCCAACATTGCAGGTGTCATCGGGCTAAATCGGGCAATTGAATTTATAGAAAGTATTGGTTTAAACCAAATCAGGAACCACGAAAAGGAGATATTGTTGAGAGCCACCACTCAATTGAGTGAAATTACAGGATTCCAACCTATGGGAACTGCTTTGGAAAAAGCTTCTGTAATTTCCTTTAATATAGAAGGTGTACACCCGTTCGATTTGGGCATCTTATTAGATGCCAAAAGTATTGCTATAAGAACAGGCCATCATTGTACGCAACCTCTCATGGAGAGATTTAATGTAGAGGGTACCGCGAGAGTTTCTTTCGCAATTTACAATACTTTCGAAGAAGTTGATCAATTTGTTTGGACATTGTGTGATTTGGTTAAAAAATTAAGATAAATGAGTATAAAGATGCGGCAAGAAGAGATAATTGGGGAATTTAAGTTGCTCGAAAGTGATCTGGAAATGTCTATCAACTATCTTATTGAACTTGGTGATCAATTAACTCCATTCCCTGAAAATAAGAAAACTGACGATTTTATTGTTAAAGGATGTCAGTCAAAAGTTTGGATGTTTGCAGAGGATAAGAATCAAAATGTCGTATATAACGCAGATTCGAATACCGTTGTTACTAAAGGTCTCGTCAGCTTATTGGTAAGAGTTTTTTCTGGTCACAAAGCAGAAGAAATATTAAATGAAGAGATTTATTTTCCAGAAAAGATTGGAATGAGTAGATTTATTGGCAGTCAAAGGTCAAATGGATTTTCAGCGATGGTTAAACAAATGAAATTATATGCCTTGGCCATAAACATAAAAGAAAAAAAATAAGGAAACCTATGGATAAAAAGGTAAATACAGATAAGCAAAATGAGTTTAAAGAAAAAATAATCAATGCCATCAAATTAGTATATGATCCAGAAATTCCTGTAGATGTCTATGAACTAGGATTAATCTACGAAATCAACATCTTTCCCATGAATAATGTCCATATACTTATGACATTAACCTCTCCGTCATGTCCAAGTGCAGAGGAAATTCCGGGGGAAATTAAAGAGAGAATTAAAGAGTTAGAGGGAGTAAATGAAGTTAATGTTGAAGTAACCTTCGAACCTCCTTACGCTGCAGAAATGATGTCCGAAGCAGCTCAACTTGAATTAGGATTTTTATAAATAAATACAAACTAAGAATAATATGTATCCAGAACATCTAGTAGCACCCATGCGAGAAGAACTTACCAGTATTGGGTTCAATGAGTTAAGAACAGCAGATGCTGTTGACTCATACATGAAAGAACAAAAAGGCACAACTCTGGTTATGATCAACTCAGTGTGTGGTTGTGCCGCCGGCGCCGCAAGACCCGCTGTGGCTATGTCACTTGAAACAAGTTCGAAAAAACCAACAGATCTAACAACGGTTTTTGCGGGTGCTGATATTGAGGCAGTTTCAAAAATGCGAGAGTATACCCTTCCATTCCCACCCTCTTCTCCAGCCATTGCCTTGTTTAAAGACGGTGAATTGGTACATATGATCGAAAGACACCATATTGAAGGGAGACCGGCAAAAATGATCGCTGAACATCTAGAGCAGATTTATCAAGAGTTCTGTTAGATTAAACCGATTTCATGAGGGGATCTGATGCAAGTAATACGTATTTATTGTTGTTTTTTTCAGTTAAATTATCCATTATATTTCGTTTTTACTGCTGTTTTTTTGACTTGCTTACATCCCAATGAAAAAGAAATCTTTCGATCAACTATTTATGGAATTGGCTGTAAATCTAGCTAGTAGATCGCACTGCATAAAACGACATGTCGGAGCAGTATTGACTAAAGATACTAGAATCATATCTATTGGATACAATGGCCCCCCCGCGGGCACGTACAATTGCGATGAAAAGTGGCCAAATATCGGT
Source organism: uncultured Marinoscillum sp. (assembly GCA_902605755.1). Taxonomy (GTDB): domain Bacteria; phylum Bacteroidota; class Bacteroidia; order Cytophagales; family Cyclobacteriaceae; genus UBA4465. Next base: position 24,097 of record CACLDR010000012.1, read on the forward strand.
TGTGGACGAGATTCAAAAGGAGGGTGCTCTTTAGCTATTCATGCAGAGCAAAATGCCTTAATTTATGCTGTCAAAAATCATACTTCAGTAGAAGGAGCAACCCTATATGTTACGTTATCTCCATGTTTGTCTTGTGCACGTATCATTCTAACCATGGGGGTTAAGAGAGTGGTTTATCTAAAATCTTATGCTGCATATAAGAAATTAGATAAGGATGAAGGCATTGATTTTCTTCTGGAGTTCGGGATGAGAGTAGAGGCCTTCGAAGGCCACATCAGTACTAGAGCTGATTCCTTAATTTAGTATCTATCCATATCATCTCTATTATAAGCACCACTACGATTTCCTACTCTTTTCTTTTTTTGATTAAGCCTGTATGTAAAAGACAAAGTGGCTTGACGACGGCGGCGCTGATATTCATACTCGCTGTAATAATTTTCGAGTTCAGTAATCCCTCTATATTTTCTGGTATTAAATAAATCACGAACGCTAAAATAAAAAGTTCCATTTTTATTTAAAATATCTTTTGAAAAACCCAAATCTAAGGACATCATTGACAACCGCTTCCCTTGGGTTGTATTTTGAGGTGCACGGTACATCAAATTCATCTGAATATCAAAAAGTTTCTTAACTTTTATATTATTGCTCAACCGGGTTGAAAAACTATAAGCCTCAGCACTAAGAACCATTGGAGCAGCATTCTCAACTAACAGTGTTCCTTCAGTGTTGGAATAAAAAAAATTAGCATTACCGTTTAAATTCCACCATTTTGATATTTCCAAAGACCCATTCATTTCGATACCCATAGAATTTCTCAAACCCAAATTTTCTGGTTTAGTAATGGTAACATTACTCAAACCAAGTGTATCCACAACTGAAGTGATTCGCTGTTCAATATTAGTACTGTGGCGATAGTAGACCCCAAAATAGAATGAAGAATTATCAAAATTCTTTAAATATCCCAACTCATAAGAGTCAGCATAGCTGGGTCTTAAGTTTGGATTACCTACCCAAAAATTTCGCGAATCCGATATTGAAAAAAAAGGATTTAAGCTCCACAAACTAGGTCTTTGTATCCTACGACTATAACTGGCTTGCAATTTATGCTTATTTAAAAGATTGTAGGTAATAAAGACGCTTGGGAAAAAGTTGGCATAATTTTGATTATTTTTCTGAGTTGTGGTCAACAACTCTGTGCTCACATCACTTATTTCATATCTAGTTCCAATTTGATAAGATAACTTCTCAAATTCATTATTTAATAAACCATAAAAAGCATAAATGTTTTCATTATAATTGAAATCATTGGATAAGTTCGTATTATCTATGTATAACTGGCCATCATCACTGTCCTGCACAAGATAATTATTGAATATCTCTCTAAGAGTAAATCTTGACCCCAACTCAAACGAACCCGCTTCACCCAACGGATGAAAATAATCAGTTTGAAGCATCACTCTTTTTTCACCTTCAGAATTTTTCGAGCTCATATAACTTGACGTCCTGAAATCAGCCTCTCCGATATCTCTGAAGTCTTCCACCACATCAGAACCTCCTATTTCATTATTGTCTTGACTTTGAAAATCAAAAGTCAACTTGTGACCTTTGCGTTTGAAATTTTTCTCTAAATTGACTCCAATCTCTAAATTCTGATCATCTTCTAATTGCTGATCATCCCTCAGTAATTGGCTGAAATTATCTAACTGATCATAATCGTTATAGGTCATCTTTGTAAAATTATCCTCATCCGAGAAGCGAAAAAGGTAGTAAGCAGTTAATGTTGTTGATTTATTTATAAAAAAATCCGCACCGAATCTTGAACTGTAATTCAAACCACCACGTGCCATATCTCTATCAATATTCGTTCGATAACTGGTATCCGAATAATTAAATTTTTGATTAGAAAAGGCCGTTCCCGGGGCATTACGATAATTGCCTCCAAAATTGGTAAACAAATTGACCCATTTTTTGCGTAAATTAATGCTTATTGAACCTCCATGATTGTCTGGATATCCAGCATTTATAGAGAAACTACCATTAAATCCCTTAGCTCGCTCTTTTTTTAAGATAATGTTGATGATACCAGCTTGACCCTCAGCATCGTATCGTGCGGAAGGATTTGTAATGATTTCGACACGATCTATCAAATCTCCTTGAAGTTGCCTTAATGCATCTGAACTTGATAATCCAACCAAACCTGAAGGCTTACCATCAATGAGCACTTTCACATTATTACTTCCTCTTAAACCCACATTTCCATCTATATCGACGGCTACAGAGGGCAAGTTATCCAATATGTTAGCAGCACTGCCTCCAAGATTACTTAAATCTTTTCCTACGTTATATACTTTCTTGTCTAACTGTAATTCCATCTGAGTTCTTTCGCTCCTTACGATTACCTCATCTAACTCTTTCGTGTCCTGTTCTAATACCAGACGGCCTAAATTTATCTTATTTGCATCATTTCTTGATATACTAATCTGCAATGTTTTCGATTTATATGTCAAAAACTGAATTTGCAATTGATATTTTCCAGGAGACAATTCCAGGTTGAATCTTCCTTTATGATTTGATATAGCCCCTCCTACTAAACTAAGATTCGAAACTTGAAACACACTGATTGTAGCAAATTCAACAGGATTTTGGGTAGTCTTATCTAAAATAAAACCAGAAATGTCTTTTTTAACCTTATCCTCAGACTGACTTTGAGCCAAGAGTTGGTATCCTGAAATAATTAATACTAGTAAGGTAAGGTATTTTGTTGTTTTACGCATTTAATTAATGACGAACTAATATCCTGGATTATTCATGTTTTGAAATCGTTTTGTTACTTTAAAAATATGAAGATAACCTCAATGTCACGGAACTTTTTTTAGTATAGGCTCATTACTTAAGTTATATTACTACCTAAAATTATTTAATTTTTGCAGTCTGCCACAAACGAAAAAATAACATCTCCTTTATTAAATTAAGAATCTTAACGTCAGTGCGATCAAGAGAGTTCCAAACAGTGATAGAATTACGCTTTAAAGTTACGTGAATTTTTAGAGATTCAATGTAATAACTTATTGCATTTCAAATTCAATCAACACACATAACTTGAATCAGTATTTTATCTATGAAAATCAAAATATTAATTCAGTTTGATATAAAATTATTTTCTTCAAAATTATGATATCTTCAAATTCGCTAAATACCTGTATTTTGTATCACTGAATTTATAATTAAAGATACATTTAGTTTTCATGAAAAAATAATGATAACTGAAACACTATTATGATTTAAGATTTTTGTTTTTTTTATATATCTACCTTTGATTACTCTTAGAAAAGAAAATTAATATTTACAACTTAAAAAGATACCCTTTTAGAAATTATGAATTCATACCAAAACTGATCTAAATCTACAAGCCCCCTCACATATTATAATCCTTAAGTTAAAGGATCAATCAAAACTGATGTAACCGGGTTAGTGGTCACTTGAACAGTACGAGAGTTAGGGCATTTCGAATACTTATTAGCTCAGATTTAGATTTTATTTTAATCTAAAAATTCAATACACAACGATTTGCATTATTTACAAATTATTACTGCATTTGTGGGGGAAAACTAAAAATAATGCATGAAATTGTACACATATAATTGTACAAAAGAATATAGATATACTAAAAATTTGCTGGTGTAAATCTGGTACTTTGGTACCCTATTTCCTTCACATTTCTCATGCGTAATTTTTTTAATCCTTAAAAAATGTAGCATAATTATGAAAAAATTCAATGAATATTCCGTGAGTGTCCGATTCTTTCCAAAATCAAGATCGAAAGTAATGTGAAAAAGTAATCAAGGGTACTTTTGAAACAATTGGAGCAATAGGAATAATCCTTTTAAGTATGCCAAAGACTATGTCAGAAGAAACGGTTTTAAGGGTAAGAAGTAGTAATTACCATCGTTCAAAAATCTTTTAGTTTTTTAAGAGTGTTCCGATATTTCATTATCTCAATAATGACATTAAGAAGAGATAAAACGCAAAGAACTACGGTAAAAAATAATCCCAGAACGTTGGTTCGTCTTCTCTTACAACATAAATAACAATTAAAATTATTGTGCAAACGAGTATCAAGTTCCCCCGTAAATGTTTTAGAAAAGATTTGAAGTGATTCATTATGGTTGAAATGGTAAATCTTCATCATAGGAGAGATGGCATATCGAATAATTGTTCTCATCAATAGTGTAGGATTCTGATTCACAATTGCCAGATTCAGATTCGTCTATTCGAGTTTGAACTCCATTTTCATATATAACAAATACAATAGTCTTCTTGGTTGCAACTTATAAATGATAAAAAAACACAGTATACCAGAGAACAAAAGTCTCTTTAGTTGATTCATGATGGTTAATTTTGGTTATTTAAGGCTAATAAATTTTTTCCATCCCTAGTAAATAATTCTCATCCTAAGATATTGCTCTTGTCCAAATAGATTCTGTGTCAAGTATCAAATTCACAAACTCAAGCTAGAGAAAGCCGTGATTCTAATGATCCTAAGTTAAGGGCATTTAGAACTTAAACTTTTGAAAATAAATAATAATATCTTAAAGGCTGAACTATTTCAACATAAGGAAAGGGGTAATCAAAACGGAAGGGACAAAGTGCAAAAATCTCCGTTTATCATACCCCTTCAACTATTCAACCAAACATTATGTTAACTCAAATTTGTTGAGAATAGTTCTACTTGTCTTCAGTGTCCCCTTAAATATTCTCATTTTATTTTTTAGTTATAGTAAAAGAGGCATCTTCCGGATCAGGACCCAATTGGGAAGTCCTATCAGCTGCTGTCCATGTTAGTTTTCCCTCTTTGGAAAAGTCAAAAGTTGTTAAACATTGATATTCTCCACCATTCAATTCTGTTCCGTTTTCAGTAAAAACTAATATATCATCTGCAACTGCATTTGTTAGTTCAAGATCTATTTGAAAACCTGATGCGTTAAAAATTCTTCCAGTTATCTTTTTCTTTGAAATATCAAATCCATAAATAGTAGTATTGGTATTAACAAATTCATCTTGTTCATTTTTAAAATCCCATGTAGATGTCATTACAGTTCCAGAATTATTAAAAGAAAATGTCATCTTAATATATCCCCAAAAAGTTTCACCTTCCCATGTCCCCTCCATAATATTCAAAGGAGATAATTTTGAAGGGGAGAGAATTGGGTACTGATCGTTGATTCTTTGATATGTATATGGCAATGAATTTATTCCTTCCCCTGTACCAGATGATAAAACCTCAGATTCATATAGGAAATCCTCGTCTACTTCAATCATATGCGAGTATCCATTCATATCAACCCATTCTTCTTTTTTTTTAAAGTCATCACCAGAATATAATCTATTTCTTTTGCCTAGAAAAATAAAAAGATTAGGCTCATCTCCGATTTGTTGAACATCAAATTCTGCTTCAAATTTATATGTTATCTTACCTTTCTCATCCTCAAAAATAACAGTCTCTGTAAATCCAGTTCCTTTTTTCTTAATCTCTCTAGTTTTAAATCCATCTCCTTGTTGAGATTGGAATTTACCTTCTAATAATTCCAATCCGCTTTGCGCTTTGATAAAAGTTACATGCAGTAAAAGAATCGAAATAAAATATAAGTATTTCATTTTTTTGTTTATTTGGTTAATTAAAAATTTAAATTGTTAGGTTATAATAAGCTAGAAAGTAAGTTTTTCTAAAAAAAGTTAATTTCTAACTTAATAAAAGTAAGTTTTTAATTTGATAAAAAAAAAACAGGATGAGAACCTAATAATTGTGGATTATAGTTCCTATTTCTCTACTGCATACTCATAATGCACATTAAGTTGGTTCATAGTGAATTTGAGAGGCAAATATTATTTAGCCAAAATACGAGAATGGGAGCTAATATTGATGATTGTAACTATGAAGCTTGTGGAGGTTAAACTTTTGAAAAAAATAAATAATATCTGAGAAGCTGAGCTATTTTCGACGAAAGGAAAGGGGTAATCAAGACGGAAAAATAAATACAGAGAATTTCGTTTTTCTTACCCCCTTATCAACCTAACAATCATCCAAATGATTGTAATGGATAAACCAAAATTTGTTAAGGATAGTTCTTTTTCCATCATGCTCTCCTAAAAATTGTTAGTCTAGGTTAAATTAATTTAAAAAAAACTCCTAGAGTCATCACACCCTAGGAGTTTATGAAAACTTAAAATACAAAGAACAAGTTATCAAAGGTACTTTTGAAACAATGGGAGCATTAGGAATAATCCCCTTTTATAAGAATGCCAAAGACTATGTTGGAAGAAATGATTTTATGAACATGAAATATCCCTTAACAGTAAGATCAAAACTTCGTTCATCACCTATTTCAAACCAAGGCTCCTACTGACTATTACCATATTCCCAAAAACAAACTAAATAGGTTATCTGAATAATTATACTTTACAACGCAATATTCAAAAAAAGTTGCATAGGGGAAAAATCTCTAGCTTGATCTTATATGCAATGAGAAGTATCAATATCAAAAGATCCTCTTGGACATCTTCCTCTGGTGCGTACTACATTGACAAATGTTATATTCATATGATTGACCATTATTGCCATCAGGAACAGGAATATCTAAACCTCTACAACACCTTGATCCTTCCATCCCAAGAAATACGAAAGGACTACTAATACCTACTATTATTAAAAGTTTTGAGTAATAAATATAACTGGACTTAGTTAGTTAGCTACTAAATATTTTCCACCCTTAGTGAATTATTCTCACCAGAGGGTATTGCTCAAGTCCAAATTAAATTTTTTGTCATAGATCCAAGCTACAACAAAATTAAAAAAGAGCAAGCGAGAGGGAGCTGTGACATTGATGATCCCGAGTTTGAGGCTTGTAGATCTTAACTATTAGTGAATAGAATATGCCTATTATTTAAATTGTACCTTTTCTGGATAGCATTCATATATGAGTGCCTTTTCCTTAATTTCAAAAAGACTACACTCACTTTTTACTTCGGCCAATATCTTATCTTAAATACAAGTTACCATTTTTTGGATCTAGCAACCGTAAAGTTAAAAAATTATGAGATGAATTAAAATAACCCATACCCTTGCAACTAGATCTGAGAAGTTTTTGCTGAAAAGGAAAATCTCTCTATGTTAGCGGGGGTTTCATGGGCTGATTAGGCAAGGTGAAAGTATTTAGTACCTTATTAGTTGGACATTATAAAAAAGTCATAAAAAAGCCTTTTTTAAAACTTTAAGTAGCTTTTTTAATGTTGAACTACATTCTCATCTATAATTCGATTTTATGACTTAATACGCTGGTATAATTGAGATAGTATTTTAATGTAAGAGATTAAGCACAAACCATAATTTCATTTAAAAAATACAAACCTCTGTCATAAGATCTATTCCAAATTTTTTCTGGATAGATACTTGAATTTTTTCTGATAATTTTAATATATCTCGGCCTTTTCCACCCCCATAGTTCACCAGGACCAACGGTTGGCGTTCATGCACACCAATTTGATCATTGCGTTTACCTTTCCATCCACATTGTTCAATTAGCCAAGCTGCGGATATCTTTATATTTTTTGAATCTACTGGATAATGTGGTAAATCCTTATGGATTAACTTCAAAGCATCATATAGAGGTTTTTCTATTATGGGATTTTTAAAAAAACTACCCGCATTCCCAATTTTAATGGGATCTGGAAGTTTGGTTTGACGGATATGAATAACTGACTCGCTTATATTATGTATATTGATTTGTAGCCCTTGATCATTTAACCTCTGTTGAATACCCCCATACGAGACATCAAACCTTGGCTTAGTGGTCAACTTAAAAGTTACCGATGTAATTACATATTGATCCTTACCTGGTCCTTTAAAAAAACTATCTCTATAATCAAATTGGCATTGCTCCTTATCAAAAAATCTAACTTTTCCTGACCTGATTTCATATGCCTCTAATGAATCAAAGATATCTTTAAGCTCAACACCATAAGCTCCTATATTCTGGATAGGTGCAGCACCGACGGTACCTGGGATCAATGATAAATTTTCAACACCACCCAAATTATGATCCAAGCACCAAAGGACAAACTGGTGCCAAATCTCTCCGGCACCCACTTTTACTCTTACTTCGTGATCTTTTTGATCCAATACATCAATCCCTTTGATATTGATTTTGAGAATTGCCTTTCTCTGATTCTTGGTAAATAATATATTGGACCCCCCACCTAATACAAGTTTGGGCAAAGCCATTAATTCGTTGGACTGATAGACCTGCTTCAATTCCTTTTCACTTGTAATATTAATCAATAGCTGTCCCTTGACTTCAATACCAAAAGTATTATAACTTTTTAAAGAGATATTTTTCTTTGTTTGCACAGAATAAGCTATATCTTGTTAATTACTAAATTTTTATTATTTACGTTTAAATAATACCTTACCTCCCACAATGGTCATCTCAACCCGTGTATTTAATATTTCATCCTCTTCAATGGACATGATGTCTTTATCTAAAATTGTAAAATCTGCTAGTTTACCAACCTCTATTGATCCTTTAATTTCCTCTTCAAAAGCTCCATAAGCTGCATCTATGGTGTAAGATTTCAAAGCCTGCATTCTAGACATTTTCTGATCAGGCTCATATCCCCCTTCAGGAGTCCCTCTTAAGGTCTTTCGAGTTACAGCAACATAAAAAGAAGCCAATGGATTGATGGATTCCACCGGAGCATCAGACCCATTAACAATTGGAATCCCTTGATCGAGTAGTTTTTTCCAAACATATGCTCCCTCCTTAATCCTATCCTTGCCCAAACGATCAATGGCCCAATGTCTATCAGAGGCCAAATGAATACTTTGCATGGCAGGAATAACTCCAAGCTCCTTGAATCTTATCAAATCTTCTTTATTAATATGTTGAGCATGTTCAATTCTAAATCTACTATTAGCCTTTTTATCAGGGAAAGCTTTAAAAACGCGGGCATACATGTCCAAAACCTCTCGATTTCCTCTATCCCCAATAGCATGCGTACATACTTGAAAACCAGCTTTAATAGCTTCTCCTGCCAACTTCTTCAATTTTTCAATATCACGTACATTATGACCAAATTTACCTGGTGCATCACTATATTCCTCAAGTAACCAAGCCCCTCTTGATCCTAGTGCACCATCTGCATAAAGCTTCACAGACCTAATTGTGAGTCGATATAAAGAATCAATAAAAATCCCATTAGCAAAATAATCCGCTAAAAGATCTTCATCATCACCACTCAACATGACATAAAGCCTTATTTTGAGTTCATCATTAACCAATAATTTATGATATAAATTAACCCAAGAGGATCCTGATCCAGCTTCATGAAAACTTGTAATACCATTAGCCAAAATATAGTCAATAGATTTCTTTAAGGATTTTTCTAACCATTGCTCAGATGGCTTGGGTATGAGAGCTTGGGCATTGGTATGTGCTGTTTCATTGAGGATTCCCGTTGGTTTCCCGTCAAACCCCCTAAAAATCTCTCCTCCAGCTGGATCCACAGTTTGACCATCTATTTCCAAAATTTCTAAAGCTTTTTTATTTACGAGTCCAAGATGTCCACTAGCATGTGTCAAATAGACTGGATGATTAGGTACGAAATCATTCAATAGGTAATTTGATGGAAGGCCTTTGAAGGCACGCTCAGATTCATTGTTCCATTTGTCCTGATGCCATCCGCGACCGATAATCCAATTACCTTCGGGTAAAGTTTTTGCCTTGGCAGCAACGAGAGAAACAATTTCTAAATAGCTTTTAGTACCCATTAAATCTAAATTCATCAAATTAGCTCCTATACCCATGATATGAGCATGACCCTCAATGAATCCAGGAAACATTGTTCTACCATTTAGATCTATCAATTTAGTGTTCTTACCAGCATATTTAATTATATCCTTATATCTACCAACTTTCCATACTTTTCCTGCTTTGACTGCAACGGCCTCGACTTTGATATCACTACCATCAACTGAATAAATGGGTCCATTATGTATCAATAAATCTGCCTTTTCTTTTTGCTCACAACTCAAGAATAAACATAAAATACAAAAAGTAATTAAATAAATTATTTGAATGCGAATAATCATATTTTATTCAAATTTAAGTCGATTTCAACAATCTATTCAGTTTTTTATTACTACAAATGGATTATTATAAATAAGTTGAAATTAGAGCATACTTTTTTTTTAATTAAATCATTATATTTGCGCTTCATTCAAAAGAATGGGTAGGGTTCGATAGAATTCTAAATCTAAAACAAAAATTACATGTGTTCCCCTGGTCATGTAAGTGTATTTAAAGGGGTTGAATATTATGCCGAAAAAAGAATTAAATGATCAAAAAAAAGATGTTAAGACGGTAAAAAAAGCTGTCTCAACTAACAAGGCCAAAATCAAAAAGCTAAAAGAAGAAAAAGTCGAATCAAAAAAAACTACCAAAGTCAAAAAAGAAGCGACCGATAATAAACTTAAAAAAGCAGAAGAGGAAAAGAAAAAAGTAGCTGCAAAAACTAAAGAAGTAACTTTAAAAGTTAAAAAAGCAATAAAAAAAACTATAAAGGCAGGAAATGATGAAGCAGCACGAGAGACGGTTAACTCAGTTATAAAAGCACCAAAAAAAGGGCCTTTAGCTAAAATACCTGAAGACAAAGCTGCTGCAAAAATATCGAAGGACGAAGAAAACGAATCGTCTATTAAAGAGGCAGCGCCGAAATATTTACCCCAGGATAAAAAAGAAAAGAAAGAAGACAAGATCCAAAAAGCCAAATCTCTTCAGCAGACATGGGAAGAATTTGAAAACGAAAACAAATCTGATTATTCTGACAAAGAAAGAGCAGATTTGGAGTTGTTGTATGGAGAAACTGTAAATACAATAATAGAAAAGCAAGTCATAGAAGGACAAATAGTTGCACTGACCAAACGTGAAGTCATTGTCAATATTGGTTTTAAATCTGACGGTATCGTATCAAGATCTGAGTTTAGAGATATCGATGAATTAAAACCTGGCGATACTGTTGAAGTATACATAGAAGAACAAGAAAATGCTATTGGTCAATTAGTTCTCTCACGTCGAAAAGCAAAAATTGTCAAAGCTTGGGATAATATTCAAAAAGCACTTGATGAAGATATAATCATCGACGGAATGGTTAAAAGGCGGACTAAAGGGGGACTTATTGTAGACGTTTATGGGGTAGAGGCCTTCCTCCCAGGTTCTCAAATTGATGTCAAACCTATTCGGGATTTTGACATTTTTGTAGGTAAGAAAATGGAGGTCAAAGTTGTTAAAATTAATTATTCAAACGATAATGTAGTAGTATCTCACAAGGTGCTTATAGAGAAAGATCTTGAAAAGCAGAAAATCGAGATCTTAAGTAACTTAGAGAAAGGCCAAGTATTGGAAGGAGTCATAAAAAACATGACAAATTTTGGAGTTTTCATTGATCTCGGAGGTGTTGATGGATTGTTACACATAACAGATATCTCTTGGGGAAGAATAAATCACCCTGAGGATGTATTGTCTTTGGATGAAAAAGTAAATGTTGTTGTGCTTGATTTTGATGATGATAAAAAAAGGATTTCACTTGGAATGAAGCAATTGACTCCCCATCCGTGGGATTCATTGGAATCTGACATTGAAATCGGATCTAAAATTAGTGGTAAAATTGTCAATGTCGCGGATTATGGTTCATTTCTTGAAATTATACCTGGTGTAGAAGGATTAATTCATGTAAGTGAGATGTCTTGGTCACAACATTTGAGAAATCCACAAGACTTCATGAAAATAGGAGACGCAAAAGATGCAGTAGTTTTGACCATAGATCGCAATGAGCGAAAAATGTCATTAGGCATCAAGCAGTTGTCTGAGGATCCATGGACGAAACAAGATGCTTTGGTAAAATATGCCGTTGGAACACAGCATAACGGAGTTGTTAGGAACTTAACAAATTTTGGATTATTCATTGAACTCGAAGAGGGTATTGACGGACTTGTCCACGTTTCTGATCTAAGTTGGACCAAAAAAGTGAAACATCCTTCTGAATTTGTAAAAATGGGTGATGAACTTGAAGTGATTGTTATGGAGCTTGATACAGCTAACAGAAAATTAGCATTGAGTCACAAGCACCTAGAGGATAATCCATGGGACAACTTCGAGTCTTTATTTACACGTGGGTCTACACACAAATGTACTATTTTAAGTAGAGGAGATCGCAGTGCAATTTTGGAACTCCCATATGGACTTGAAGGCACATGTAACAACAGAAACTTAACCAAAGAAGATGGATCAGAGGCAGTCGAAGGAGAACTTTTAGATTTTAAAGTTATTGAATTCGCAAAGGATGATAAGAGGATTATCTTGACTCACACTGGTTCATGGAAAGTAGCTGGTCATGGATCTAATGAAACCTCAAAGCCGAAAGTTTCAAAAGGAAAGAAAACGGATAAAAAGAAAATTGATTTAACCAATTCTACCCTAGGAGATATAGAAGCCTTATCATCTCTCAAGGTGAAAATGGAAGATGGAGCGAAAGCTGAAATTAAAAAGGCTGTAGCCAAGAGGGCAACTAATAAAAAGGCTAAACCTAAAAATGAAAAATCATAAAAAATTTTTCTTTTTTTGACTTCATAAGTTAGGTGACCGCAGGTCATTAAAAATGATTAAATTGTGAACAAAGGTTCCGTGGCCGAGTGGTTAGGCAGAGGTCTGCAAAACCTTTTACGGCGGTTCGAATCCGTTCGGAACCTCAAAAAAAACCATTATTATATGGTTTTTTTTTTAGCTTTAATCAATAATTTATTCAAAAAATGTGACTAAGTAAATTTTAAAAAAAAAAAAAAAAATAATAGAAAAATGTAAATATTTAAGCTCTAAATTTCAATATAATTAACTAGTATAATACTAAATATTCTTTCTCATTTATTAGCCTTATGTTAAATATTTGTAATTAGCTATATGAATAAGCTCATCTTAACGTTGGGATTAATCCTTTGTTTCCTCAAAATCAAAAGTCAAAGCTTTTTAACTTGGAAGCTCAATGATCGATATTTCAGTGTGGTGTTAGGCTCTGGTCAAACCAAATATATTGGGGAACTTAATGCTGAAGGCAAGCGTCAAACTGACTTTTCTCATGGGAGCTTAGCTATTGAAGCAAGATTGTGGAGCCACATCAGTACTCGAATTTCTGCAGGTTTTTATCAATTACGCGGTGACGATGATAACGCTGCTGAGGGTAGCTATGAAAAAGAGCGAAACCTATCTTTCACTTCAAATAACTGGGAGTTCAATCTGCAAGGAATTTATTTTATACGTTCTTATGCTGGTAATTATGACCAACGATGGAAATTTGATCCCTATATTAGTTTTGGTTTTGGTGTTACCACTTTAGACCCCTTTACTTATCTACAAATCCAAGAAAATGGAGAAGAGATAAATGCCAAATTTTCACTTAGAGATTATCAAACTGAAAACGTCGCCTATGATCCCTTTGCCTTCATTATTCCAGCTAGCATGGGTATAAAAATGAAAATTACACCTTTCATTAACTTTAATTTTGAGCTTGCTTATAGATATACATTCACAGACTATCTTGACGATGTTTCGGGAATCTTCCCCTCAATTACTGATGATAGTTCTATTAGAGCCAAATTATCTAATCGAAGAAGAGAGCAATATCTAGAAAACGAAGACGCTTGGAAAAGCTTAGATGTCGGTTTTGATCGAGGAAATTCAAATAATAACGATCAGTACTTGTTTTTTTCCTTCCAAATAGAAGCCTTTCTAACGGGAGGAAAAGGGAAAATGTTTAAAAAATTTTAAGAGAGTGAACTCTCTTTCTCTTAAGATTTAAAAAGTAATTTATCAAAAAACAATGCACAATAAATAATAAAATTTAAATTTGAATATATACAATAAGCTTCTGTGAAATTTATCGGTTTTTTACTTTCATTTTCTGTCACCGCCTCATTAATAACTATTCTCAATATACCTTTTGATAGCATCCCTCCTATTGGGAAATTATTAAGCCCACATCAAGGATTTTGGATAAATAGTGAAAAAGAGGTCATCAATCTCTCTAAATTTATTGATTTGACCGCTCTCAAAAATGAAGTTACCATTCAATTCGATGAATTACTCATTCCTCATATCAAAGCTAAAAACAATGAAGATTTATTTTTAGCCCAGGGTTATGTAACCGCATATCATCGACTTTGGCAAATGGATTTTTATGCTAGAGTTGTAATGGGAAGATTGTCAGAGGTAGTAGGGATTAAAGCCCTTGATTATGATAGACTTCAAAGGCGGTTAGGTCTTAAGGCCATGACAATAAAGCTTCATGATGGTCTAATGAAGGATCCGTATTATGCCGCACTCATTACCGCCTATACCAATGGAGTAAATTCATATATCACGTCTTTATCTTCAAGCGAATATCCAATTGAATTTAAACTACTCAATTATAAACCTGAGAAATGGACAACGGTTAAAACATGTATGGCTTATGCCCTATTATCTAGTACTCTTTCGAGAAATGAAGCAGATATTGAAAATACTAATTTTCGTAACATATTTGGTGATGATCTTTTTAATATTCTATTCCCTGAGCCCGATGGAAAATTAGATCCCATAATACCAAAAGATACTCCTTTTGATTTTAATCCATTGAGCAAACCTCAAAAACCTGCAAAATTCGAATTGCAGAATATTATCAATGAAACAATTAGCAAGCAAAATCCCTTAAATGGAAGTAACAATTTTGCCGTAGACGGTAGCAAAAGTAAATCTGGTCATGCCATATTGGCCAATGAACCGGATCTTGAACTTACGGCACCCTCCATCTGGTATGCCAGTCACTTAACCAGTCCTGATATTAATGTCATGGGAGTAACCGTACCAGGTACACCAGTTATATTGATTGGTTTTAATGATTCTATCTCATGGGGAGTAACTAATTCTCCACGAGACCAAGTAGATTGGTTTTCCGTTACCTTTAAAGATGATTTGAGAAAAGAATATTTATACAATAATCAATGGTTTAAAACAGAACAAATCCTCGAAGAAATTACAATTAGAGATAAAGAAAATTTTATTGATACCATCATTAGGGTTCATCATGGACCTATCGTATATGATCGTCATTATCTTGCTAATCATGCAAAAGTAAATTTAGCAATGAGATGGATCTCACATGATGAGTCAACTACCTTTAAAGCCCTATTTCAATTTAATAAAGCAAATAATTATGATGAATTTGTCGATGGACTCCGTTTCTTTTCTGGTCCCCCTCAAAACATACTATACAGTGATGTAAAGGGTAATATAGCTCTCAATCTACCTGGCAAGTTCCCCATTAAATTTCCAGGCCAAGGAAAATTTATTTTAGATGGATCTAATCCTAATTCTGAGTGGCAAAACTATATCCCTTTTGAGCATAGATTAAAAAGATATAATCATCCTCAAGGATTTTTGAGTTCAGCAAATCAATTTCCTGTAGACCAAACTACCTATCCTTATCATATTTACTCGAATCAATTCGAACATTATAGGAATAGAAGGGTGAATGATCGACTAACAACAATGCAAAATATTGAACCTGAAGACTTGATGAATTTGCAAAATGATAATTTCAATTACATTGCTTCCGAAATTTTACCTTACTTATTATCCCAATTGGATACTATGTCACACAATGAGGATCAAAAAAAATTCTTTAATGAACTACAATACTGGGATTATTTTAATCATCCGAATATAAAAGCCCCTAGCCATTTTGAATTATGGTCAGATATTTTGTGGGAAACTTTATGGGATGAGTTCGATACCATGTCATTTGCGGTGAATAAACCTAATATCTATACCACTTCACAGCTAATTATTTCAGGTGGAATAACTGATTTTTCCGATCGATTGATAACACCTTTAGAAGAAACTCCCAATAATTTGATAAATTACTCTTTTAACACCGCCGTGGATTCTCTCAATCAATGGTTAAGTGATAACGGTAATGATTATTCTTGGGGTGAATTTAAGGGTACTGAAATTAATCATTTGGTAAGTAGCTTTACCTCATTTAACTCAAAAAATATTTCTATTGGTGGGAATCATAATATTGTAAATGCGGCAAGTAAGCATCATGGTCCATCTTGGCGTATGGTCGTTGAAATGGATCCAAAAGGCATCAATGCCTATGGAGTTTACCCGGGAAGCCAAACGGGTAACCCTGGGAATCCAATGTATGGGCATATGATCACACACTGGGCTGACGGCAAGTACTATAATTTGAAATTCGGTCGAAATAAACTTTCAGCAGAAGATGTCCTTTATGAAGTTCGATTAAAGCCTAAAGAATGAAATTTATCATCAAAATTTTTCTGATGAGTATATCGTCATATTTTCTTCCTTTATATCTCCCTTGGTGGAGTATTTCCATTGGAGCCGGAATTGTTTGCTTTTTGATACGCGGAAGCAATTTTAACAGTTTCAATGGAGGATTCATTGCAGGGGGTCTTATATGGTTTTACCTTTCCTTTACAATAGACCATATTACCCATTCCATTCTTTCGACAAAAATTGCTACTTTACTTAATTTGCCTGAATCTATTTGGCTTATTTACGCCAGTACGCTTATTGGAGCCTTAATTACTGGTTTTGGAGCCTTAACCGGAGGTTTACTGCGATCTATTCTCTCTTCAAAAAAACCGTCAAGAAATAACTACACATCTTAGTTTGAATTATGTCACATAATTTTTTAATATTTTTTCATTTATTGTTTAATTATGTGTAAACAATACATATAGTGGATACTTTATATAATGTTTTAACATGTAAATAAAAATGTGATAGTTTAAACATTTAATTGGTATGTTTTTGGTTTGTCAGCTCTACGTTGTCCTATATGATATAATCA
>CACLDR010000013.1 GCA_902605755.1 uncultured Marinoscillum sp.
TTTAACAACCAAATTCGGCCTCAATTCTAACCTCTTTTTTAAACTCCTAAATGCGCCTAACATTAATGTATAGCTCGTGGCTAATTTGTTGGATATTCCGGATAAACCGAAATTGAATTCCGGCTGCATAAGATTAGAAATACTTAATCCAATATAACTATTTCTTGGTAGAGAGTACAAAGCACCAAAGCCTAAATTGAACAAGGTTTGCGTCTCTTGGGTCCCTATGCTGTTGAAAGGATCCCTTGGATCATTGAATCGAAGCTCATTAAAATTCTGAGATCTAGAAATGATGCCAGGCATCAAACTCAAAATAAGTTGACTCCTATTAAGGACTATGTTATAAGAAGTAGGTAAATTAAGAACTGTATTATTTACCGGACCTATCGTTTCATTCAAAACGGATAATCCAATCCCTGAAAACTTCGCAGCTACAGGCACCGACATATTGAAAACCAAAGAGGATGGCGCCCCTCCATTACCGTCGAAGGACGTTTTATAACCGGTCCATTGACTTCTAGCTTGCAAAACAACCCGAGCAATCCGCTCATGACCAATCCAGGATGGGTTATGTAAAGTTGGATTCATGATACTGAAACTGACAAAAGAATCATTTTGAGCCTGAATGGAAGGTCCAAGGAAAATGACCCATGTTATGCAAAAGCCTCTTAAAACCAATTTATCCCACATTTGTCTATGAAAATAATCAAATCAACGGAAATTCTAAGAGCTTTAAATGATTTTAATTTCCATCCTAAACATATTTAATCTAAGTGATTTATTTCTAAGTTACTTGATTCGCTTCCTTTATATACAGCTCTAAAGCGCCCGTCATTGATGGTGCATTAGGGTGCGGGGCTTGAATATCTAAGAAAAGTCCTGCATCAGTAACCGCCTTTGCTGTCGTAGGGCCAAAAGCCGCAATTCTTGTATTATTTTGTTTGAAATCTGGGAAATTTTTAAACAATGATTGAATGCCAGAAGGACTATAAAACGCAATTACATCATAATTTACGTCTGCTAAATCTGATAAATCACTAGCTGCAGTTTCATAAATAATAGCTTCGACATAAATAAAGTCGTTCTCTTCCAAAAAATTAGGAATTTCATTTTTTCTTATACTTGAGCATGGAAAAATAAATTTTTCCGTTTTGTGCTTCTTTATCAACTCTATCAAATCTTTAGCGGTACGCTGGCCAGAAAAAATCTTTCGCTTCCTTATAACAATATATTTCTGTAAATAATTAGCCGTTTGCTCTGAAACACAAAAATATTTCATATCAGCGGGCATTTCCACTTTCATCTCCGAAGCCAGTCTAAAAAAATGATCCACCGCATTTCTACTTGTGAAAATTACAGCAGTAAAATCTAAAATATTAATTTTTTGCTTCCTAAACTGCCTGACATCTGTCGGATTGATTTGAATGAATGGTCTAAAATCTATTTTTAAATTATACTTTTCAGCAAGACCAAAGTATGGTGATTTATTTCCACTTGGTTTCGGTTGAGAAACCAAAACACTGCTGACTTTTGTGATTCTTGTAATATCCTCCAATTTCTTTAGTTTATAAACGGTGAATGACAAAAATTACCGAAACTCTTTTATTAAGATTGAAGCAATGTAAAAAATGCCCAAAATTTCAGTGCTGCAAAGATATAAAATAATGTGAAATTTTCTAGTCTCTTTTTGAAACGACATATAAAAGAAAAAGTAAATGCAAAACAAAATGATGGCTCCCAAAAAATAATAATTCCAAAATTTCGCTAATACATATGGCTCATAAAACAACAACCAAAGATGACCATTGACGTAAATTAGAAAAAATAAACAGGCCCCTGAAATAAAATCCACGAAAACGGAAAACTGATAATGGCTTAATGGTTTTAATTGATGTAAATATCCAAATGTTATAACTGTAATGTATTTGATTAACAGCAGCCCAAAAGCATAACATGAGTAAATAAGCCAAGAAACTAAATTTTTTACTAAGGAAAAGTTTTGACCCGGCTGGTAATTTTTAAGAAACCAATAGGATATGCCTAAAAAAATTGATAAAAAAGTAACCCTTAAAATTAATTTATAATTCTCCTTAAATGTAAAATTACTCCCCACTCCTCGGGATGAAAAAAGAATAGGTCTCGCTGCCAAATTAAAAAGAAAAGGAAGGTCAAATCTCCTCATAAGACCTATCACAAACAACAGGACTAAGACTTGTATAATAAAAAAATCATATTGCATATTTGTCTTTTTCGTCCCATTTAGTTCTTTTGACAGAGAGATCGTTTTTAAATCTATTAAGTATCCCTTCAAATCTCCCGCTTTCTGTATCCCTTCAACCATTATAATGATTGAATCTTGATTACCTTCGGTATATATTTGGCCTATCGGCAAAGTGCAAGAGTAAATTTTTGATACTAATAATCGGTTATTTATCCAAATAGTCATCTGCTGACTACCTTCAATTAACAACTCACGAAAAATCAAATTATTAGGTAAAACTAGGTAAGCAGAAGAATCTATTCCTGCAATTGAGGTTACGGTGTCCTCAACTTTATCAATCCAAATAAACTGATCTGATATGTTCTTGGTGATAACAGAATGACCCCTGGAAAAGGCAATCATTGAGCCTAAATAAAAAATGAAGAAAAAGCATAATAAGCACCTCACAAGAATATTGATGAATTAAAAAGTATAATAAATTTCTGATTCAAATTATTCATTTATCGCGATATAAAATGACCACAAAAGTAAATTTAAATATTATCAAATCCCATAAAAAAAGAAGACTGCATTTGTCAGCATCTTAACAACTTCAAATTAAAAATTAGAAGATAATCCAATTACTTTTGTTCTTTGATAAAAATTGTCTGGATTATACATACATATTCCCTTTTGCCGAAAGGCCTGTAACTATTGTGATTTCCATTTTAGTACGCAATTAAATTCTATGAATCGAATGGTTCAAGGACTCGCCAAAGAATTGAAGTTGAGAAGTTCAACTCCAAAAATTACGCTTGAGACGATTTATTTCGGTGGGGGTACCCCTTCGATCTTAACAGAAAAAGCACTGGATTTTCTGATTGAGACAATCAAAACTTATTATAATGTTTCTACATCTGCCGAAATCACCTTAGAAGCCAATCCGGATGATATAAATACTGAAAAATCCATATCTTGGAGGCGTTCGGGTATCAACCGATTGAGCATTGGTATTCAAACATTTAATGATAAAAATTTAAAAACTCTGAATAGATCTCACAACGCAAACCAAGCCCTAAAAAGTATCGAATGGGTACGTAAAGCTGGATTTCACAATATCTCTGCCGATCTTATGTTTGCCCTTCCAGATTCAAATGATGCCGTATTGAAGGCAGATTTAAAAACTTTGATAAGTTTAGATCTTCCACATCTTTCTATCTATGGACTAACAATAGAAGAGAAAACCGTTTTTGGTAGATGGAAGACTCAAAATAAACGAGTTTTCCCATCGGAAATTGACTATGAGAGAAATTATCGAATGGTTCATGACATATTAACACAACATAATTACGAACATTATGAAATCTCTTCGTTTACAAAAAAGAAGAAATTTTCCCGTCACAATACCTCTTATTGGCTTCAAAACTCTTATTTAGGGATTGGACCTGGGGCACATTCTTTTGATGGTGAGTATCGAAGTCAAAACATCGGTAACAATCAACTATATTTAAAAAATCTTGATTTCGGGCATTTCCAACAAACCTCAGAAGCACTGTCATTAACAGAAAAAATGAATGAATACATCATGCTACGACTTAGGACTTGTTTTGGCCTTGATTTTGTGCTATTTAAAAAAAAATTTAACAGAGATATTAAAAGTGAGCATTTTAAATTAATTGATCAAATTTGCTCTGAGGGCTTGGCATTTTTGGAAAAAAATAAGCTTAAACTTACTTTTGATGGATTTCTTATCAGCGATGAAATCTGTACCCACCTATTTTATCCCATGCCATGATACTTGCTTCTACAAGCTCATTCTCTCTTTAAATCTCGCCGCTTGTCTACGGCTTACTTCTACTTTTTCTCCACCCTTTAACTGAACTAATAATCCGCCATTAAACCAGGTTTCAATTGTTTCTATCCAACTCAGATTAATTATATACTTTCGACTTGCTCGAAAAAAACTTCTCTCATCCAACTTTTCATCCAAGGCATTTAAACTTTTATGAATCATGGGCTTAAAGTTGTTGAAATATACTTTTATGTAGTTTCCATCAGATTCGAATAGTCTAATTTCCTTCAAACATATAAACCAACATCGCTCACCATCTTTGACAAACACTTGATCATTAGCCCCTAATGATTGTTTTACCTCCAAAGTCTCTTCCTGGGCACGTTCTGACAAAGCGCTTGCTTCAACTGCCAAAACCTTGGTTATGGTATCTTTCAAACGTTCCTCTTGAATCGGTTTCAACAAATAGTCTAGCGCATTCACATCGAAAGCTCGTGTTGCAAACTCATCATAAGCAGTTGTAAATATAACTTTAGGTACTCTGTCAAGCTCCTCAAGCAATTCAAACCCTGTTTTTCCTGGCATTTGAATATCTAAAAAAATTAAGTCAGGATTTAGTCGTTGAATCTTTTCTAATGCATCATCAGCATTTACTGCCTGATCTACAATTTCAATCTCTGGGTAATTTTTTAACAGGTTATTTAACTCTTTTCTGGCCAATCTTTCGTCATCAATAATTATCGCTCTCATAGAGGTTTAGGAATAATAATTTGTGTCAATACCGTGTGATCATTTACATTCCCAATTTGTAATGAAGCTTGATCACCATAAATTAATTTCAATCTTTTTTCTGTGTTTAACAACCCATAGCCTCTTTTTTTATATTTTTTTGTTATAACTCTTCCGCTATTTTTGATTTGAATTTGTAATCCTTCCGTAACCTTTTGGGTAATTAATTTAAGTTTTCCTCCTTTTTTGAGTTTAGAAATTCCATGCTTAATTCCATTCTCAACTAGGGTTTGTAACATCAATGGGGGTACGCGAAAAAAGTTTGAATACTCATCAATGTCATAACTGATCTCTATTCGCTCCTCATATCTGATAGCTTCTAACGCTAAATAATCTTTAACGGTAGCCAACTCTTCGCTGAAAGCGATAGTTTCTTGAGGTTGGGCCTTCAAAACATTCCGGAGAATATTTGATAATTGTGTGATGGCTTTTTTGGATTTCAAGGGGTCTTCCTGCACCAAAGCTCGAATGCTGTTGAGGGCATTAAAAATAAAATGAGGATTGAGCTGAGACTTTAAATTATTAAGTTCGATCTCTTTGGTGGCCGCTTCATATTTCAGGGATCTATTGTATCTTTCGAAATAAAGAAAAGAAAGATAAATCAAAGACCAAATACCGAACAACCCCATAGATTGTAACATACTCGCCAAAACATAGAGCAAATTAAATTCTCGGATTCCATTCAAATCTCCAGAGAAGAACGAAATAAGAATAATAAACAAATAATGCGTTAATGAAAAAGTTAATATGGAAATTATAAACCTCGGGATCAAGGCTACCCATTTAACATCAATCCAATTATTACGAATGATGTGGTTTCTAAACAAATGAGTCAAGCTAACCATAAAAGCCACCTGCAATAATTGGCCCAAAAAAAAAGAAAACGATATTTGAAATTCTACACTATACAGAAATAGTTGAATGGCTCCATATAGAGACCAACCGATTATTTGAAATATCCAATAAAGCTGATGCTTACTCATCCCTTAAAGTTAACTCATTCTTTAAATAAGTAGCGGTATGGCTGCCTTTACACCTAATCAATGCCTCAGGTGTACCTGATGTTAAAATTTCCCCCCCGAGGATTCCCCCTTCAGGCCCCAAATCTATGACTTCGTCGGCTACCTTTATAATATCCATATTGTGTTCCACAATTAAAACTGTATTCCCCTTATCTACTAATCGGTTCAACACATCTAACAAATGAACTATGTCTTGAAAATGCAATCCTGTCGTTGGTTCGTCTAGAATGTAAAGTGTCTTTCCGGTATCTTTTTTGGATAGCTCAGTAGCCAACTTGACCCGCTGCGCTTCACCCCCAGAAAGTGTTGTTGCATGTTGTCCTAAAGTGATATAGCCCAGACCTACTTTATCAAGCATATCAATTTTTCTTAATATTTTTGGTTGGCTTTGAAAAAAAATTACCGCCTCCTCTACTGTCATATCGAGCATGTCAGCGATAGATTTACCTCTAAAACGAACTTCTAAAGTCTCACGATTGTATCTTTTCCCCTTACACGTCTCACAAGCTACCAACACATCAGGAAGAAAATCCATTTCAATGACTCTCATCCCGCCCCCTTGACAAGTTTCACATCTACCACCCTGGACATTAAAAGAAAATCTACCGGGCTTATACCCCCTAATTTTAGCTTCTGGCAATTCGCAGAATAAAGCCCTTATATCTGAAAAAACAGTTGTATAAGTTGCTGGATTAGATCTTGGAGTACGACCAATGGGTGATTGATCTACCTCTATTACCTTATCTAAATGATCCATCCCTTTTATGAATGCATAAGGCAACGCTTCTTTTCTTGACTTATAAAAATGTTTTCTTAAAATCGGATAAAGGGTTTCATGAATCAAACTTGACTTACCACTACCTGAGACACCGGTAATACAAATCATTTTACCCAAACTTAATTTTAACGTAACATTTTTAAGATTGTGCCCACAGGCCCCCTTCAAAACAATTTTGTTCCCCGTGCCTTTTCGACGTATTTTAGGTACCTCAATCCGGAGGTCTTCATTTAAATAATTGGCTGTTATTGTCTCTTGTTTTATAAAATCTATAGGCCTTGCAGCAGCAACAATTTGACCTCCAAACCTTCCAGCACCCGGACCCACATCTACAATAAAATCAGATTCTAGCATCATCTCTTTATCATGCTCCACTACGATAACAGTATTGCCCAAATCCCTAAGCTCTTGTAACGCCTTGATCAATTTCATATTATCCCTCTGATGAAGCCCAATACTGGGCTCATCTAAAATATACAGAACGCTGACCAGCTGCGTCCCAATTTGAGTTGCCAAACGAATACGCTGAGCCTCTCCTCCTGATAAAGTCTTCAATGGACGATTTAAATTCAAATAATCTAAACCTACATTTAGCATAAATCTAATCCGCTTTCGAATCTCCTTTAAGATTTCCTTGGCTATAATGTTTTGTCGTTCATCTAATTTTGATTCTACATTTTTAAACCAATCATCCAATACATTAATATTCATTATTGAAAGCTCTCCAATGTGCTTATCTGCAATCTTAAAATGCAAAGATTCCTTTTTTAACCTAAAGCCTTGGCATGCATCGCAAGTCTTGATATCCATAAAATCTCTTACCCACTGACGCGTTTTTTCGGATCCTTCCTCTCGCTGCTTATTCAAAAAATTGATAATCCCTTCAAAAGTAGTATTCCAATTCGTCCCCGGATATTTGACCGAACTTACCTGAATAGTTTCAGGTTCTCCATAAAGCAAAATATCCAAAATCGGTCTAGGAATATCTTTTATTGGTGCAGTGATATTTATTTTGTTTTTCTTTAGAATCGCTTCTATCTTTTTAAAAATCCAGATATCTCTGTACATACCCAAAGGGGCTATCCCTCCTCTACTGATACTTAATGAAGGATTAGGAAGTATTGCTGTCTCCGAAATTTCCTCCATCACCCCCAAACCATTGCATTGATTACATGCCCCATAGGGAGAGTTAAAAGAAAACGTATTAGGGGCAGGTTCATCATATGCCAACCCTGTCTCCGGATCCATTAAATTCTTTGAAAAATAAGAGAGTTCTTCATTCTCTGCTAGGGCCATCATAACTCCGTTACCTTGCTTCAATGCCATGGCAATAGAATCTTTTAAACGTTTATGATCTTTTTTAGCAATAGCCAAACGATCAATTACAATTTCAATGTCATGGGTCTTGTATCGGTCAACTTGCATTTTTGGCCTCAAATCTGAAATCGTCCCATTGATACGGACTTTAGAATATCCCATTTTTCTAATCTGCTCAAAAAGCTCACGATAATGTCCTTTTCTACCCTTAACAACGGGCGCTAATAAGATCAGTCTCTGCCCTTGATAATTTTTATAAAATTGATCCAAAATTTGAGCTTCAGACTGCTTAATCATAGCTTTACCTGTTACATGGGAATATGCTTTTCCTGCTCTTGCAAATAATAATCGCAAAAAATCATATACTTCCGTCGTGGTGCCCACGGTAGATCTCGGATTTCTGGAAGTCGTCTTTTGCTCAATAGCGATCACAGGACTTAACCCATTTATCTTATCAACATCCGGCCGTTCCATATTCCCGATAAAAGAACGTGCATAGGCAGAAAAACTTTCCATGTATCGCCGTTGACCTTCAGCATTTAGGGTATCAAATGCCAAAGATGATTTTCCACTCCCGCTAATCCCAGTGATGACTATAAATTTTTCTCTTGGGAGTATCAAATGGATATCTTTTAAATTGTGCTCGCGCGCTCCAATTATTTCTATGACCTCATTATCAGTATGTTTCTGTCTAATCAATTTTCTTTTCCCCATGAATTATTTGATACAATAAACCGCAAAATTAAGTATTAACTAGATCTAAAACTAAAAAATTGCAAGAAGCAAAAGCGCAATATGGAAAAAGGCAATCAACCAATACCTTTTTTTACTTTAGTAGATCTCATGGGCTTAAACGATAAAGAATTGCATTGACTTTAACTTCCCAATTTTCTAACTTAGACTGGAAAATAGGCAATATTGATATCTTAATTTCCCGATTATGTATTTTCTTTTCTGAAAATATCACTTAATGCCACTTCAAGAGTTGGATAATCGGGCTTAAAGCCCTGTTCAATAATTTTTATTCCACTTACCCGATTCCCTCCTAAAATTATTTTTGACATTTCCCCAAAAATTATTTTAAGAATAAAACCAGGTACATTAGGTAAAAATAGTGGTTTTTTTAATTTCTGAGCAATCGCCTCGGTCAGTAAAGTATTCGTCGTGCTATGCGTGACCGCATTATAAATACCCTTCACCCTTCGCTCCACAACAAAAACGAACATTTTCACTAGGTCATCCAAATGTATCCAACTGATACTTTGCCTTCCTGATCCAATTGGTGCACCGATCCCCCACGAGATTGGAAGGGAAAGTTTAGGAAGTGCTCCTCCTGCTTTTGACAAAACAATTCCGATTCTTAGAATACTTACCTGCATACCCAATTTCTCAAATTGACTGATTTGTTGCTCCCATTTAAATACAAATTGTCCAATGAAGTCACCACCAGAGGGCGTATTTTCGAAACATTCCTCCTGCTTCGTATCACTGCCATAATAACCTATGGCTGAGGCAGAGATGATCTTTGAGGGACGCTTTTTTAATTTTGTAACCTTATCGTAAAGAAGTTTTGCAGCGTCTACACGACTCATAACAAGTTTTTGTTTTTGTTTTTTTGTCCACCTTTTATTGGCTATTCCCTCGCCAGATAGGTGGATGATAAGATCTACCTTTAATGCATTTAGATCAATATATTGATTAGCAATATCCCATTTATAAGAAGGGTAATTAGCATTCTCTGAGGGATTCCTACTTAAATGAGAAATTTGGTGCCCCTTTTCACTTAAGGCTACACTTAATGCTTGACCAATCATTCCTGATCCACCAGTTATCAATATCTTTGTTCTCATGAGGTTTTATCGTCTAATTTATTTTATCCAAAAACATATCTTACCCATCACATTGTTCAGTTCTTTCCCTTTTTTTTCCATTTGTCAAGATTATGACTCAAAATTAGAACTTCTCAACCTATCCATTACAGGAATTTCCTACGAAGGATACCAAACCGAGCTTGATTTTAATCCTGCGGCCGTCAAACTTGGACTTTGGAAATACACGAAGCATTTTGGACAGCTTATCAATAATGGGACTCATTATATACTCAAGATTCCAATCAGCAGTAACGATGGAAATATCGAGCTTCACCTTTTCTTAAAACTCTCAGGTAAAAATAAGACTTTAGTTCACATGGCATTGGATACCGCTAAAATCCCTATGGCAAATTTATCCGTATATCAAAAAGAAACCAAAGATTTAATTTTAGATTTTAAAAAAAAGTTTTATTGGGAACAATATCAAAAAGTTGTTGATACTAAAACAGCAGAGGCCTATAAGCTTTCAAAGAAATACAGAAAAATTTCAAAAAAAAGCACAAATACGAAAGAAGGTAGCAGAATATTAGAAAATCTATTAGCCATCAATCGTGAGATTGAAAAATTAAAAAAATTACAACTAGCCTTGTCAACATAAACCTCGTCCTTTTATCTTTCACTATTTTATTTCGTAGGAAATCAACCAATACAATAAATGAAAAACATAATATTACTTTTTACAATACTTATTATCGGCAGCTGTAAGTTCGAAAAAAAAAACAACATGGATGCTTGTAAAAAATTTGATGAATTAGACGCCAAAATATTGAGCTTGATGGATAAGATTGAAGTAAAGCATAAAAATGACCGCCATTTTCTTGAGGCATTTAATATGGAACAAGTATATTGGATTCAATACAGAGATCGTAGACTACGTGCTATATACCCCAAAAAGTGGGACCAACATTATCGCAAAAATTATGGAAAAGAAGTCTTCAACTCTTGCAAGTGTAAAGAATTATTACGGCTGTCGGAGAGTCGTTTAGAGGACTTGCAAATGTATCTAATGATCGGGCCTGCAGATCAGCAAAACTGTCCGAGCATGCTCAATAAATAAAAAAAACTATGCTAAAAATATCTTTTTATGTAACTAATTTACCTCCAAAAAGAGATCCTTTTAAAATGCATATTTTATACCCAATCCAACTTCCGTACCAGGTGTAAACTGGTTGAAAATTTGATCTTGGGCATTGTAAGCTTCAAAAAAGTCTTCTCTCTTATCATTGAGAATATTGTTAATGCTGAAATTGATTATCGTCTGCTTATTCTTCCCTATGGCTTTATTTAAATTGAAGTTTAAACTATGAAAAGGCTGCGAATAAATATCTGGAAAGAATCCTTCTCCTACCACAGTTAAGGTCTTACCTTTTACATTATAAAACAGCCCTGCATCAAATATTTTTGAAGGGTTATTGTATTGAAGCCCAAAATTGATCACAAATGGTGCTTGCCCAACCATCACACGGCTATCTTTAACGACTTCATCTGTTTTTTGATAGACCAACCGTGAATTATATTCCATCTTGGTCATCTCAATTCTAGAATCCACCAAAGTTATATTTCCAAAAGCACTTAAATTTTTCAACCATGAAGCAGCCAAAAAGTCCAAGGCTTTTCGAAATTCTAATTCCGCACCTAGAATTTTTCCATATCCCACATTTCTAGGTTGAAATTCATTCCCAGATTGGGAATTGGCAATGCGAACCAGTTCAATAGGTGCATCGAAAGTTTTATAAAAAGCGCTCAAAGAAATTAGCTGACCCCTCTTTTGAAAAAGTTCCCATCTTAAATCCAAATTATTAATTCTAGTCTCTTTAAGATTTCCATCCCAAACAATAGAACCATCTGAATCATAATATTGAAAAAATGCCCCATTAAAAATCCTGTTACTTACCGGGTCCAAAATTTGAGCATAAGATAGCTCTTTAAAACTGGGTCGCGCGATAGTTTTTGAATAAGAGAATCTAAAATTCTGATCGTCTCTTAGGGCATATATTGCATTAATTGAAGGAAAGAAATCTATAGAATTCAAAACCTCATCATCATTTAACAAATAAGCTCCATCAATTTCTCCAGATCTAATTTGGGTTATCAGAGCGGACCTAGTTGCTGCATCTGAAGCGTTTCCGAGTTGATTTGCAGCTTGCTGGTTCATCCCCGTATGAATTTGCTCAAAATGCTCTATTCTCAAACCTAAAATTGTCTTAAGCCTTTCTGAAATTGAGATCTCCGCTGAGGCATATCCCGCTAAATTAAAATTCGTTGACTCATAAGCATTAGAGTTAGGATTGATACCCCCATCGCGTTGATAATATATATCATTCCCTGCTACACTGAAAGAATTTCCATACAAATTCTCATCCGAAATAATCTCATCGAAACTTATACCATCATCCCAGCTTGAGGATCCAGTCCTACTGGTAATATTGAATGCTTGAATAGAATAATCTCTGATTTTTGAAACATAACTTATCCCGATTCGATATGTCGCATCTCTATTAAATAAAGATGTATTATTTTCTAGGTCTACTTTAGCCGCAGCACTCTTTTCATCCAAAAATCTCCACCTTCTTGTAGGAAATCCCGCTGCTCCTGCATTAATTCGATTGAACCCAGCATCATCAGAAAAAGCTGCTCTTCTGATATCGGGATCAGTCATACTAGAAAAAGTAGGTGATAATTTCCAGTCCAACTTCCAACTCTTTCCTTCAAAATAATGAACTCCATTAAGCAAAATATTGGTAAATCCTCTCTGACCATATTCTAAGTTATCATTAAAAGCTGTATAGTCCGAAATTAAACGTGGATCAAAATCATCGTCTGGATCTGAAACAGTGTTAATTCTAGCTGTCTTTTTATCACCATTTTGAAGACGATTAACGGAAAGCTTAAATTTTGAATTTTGCGTTTTATACGCCAAACCAAAAAGACCTGCTAGTAATGTATTTTCCGTACTAATAGCTCCAGACCGCAATGTAGCGGCTCCCATTTCATAAGCTTCTACAGCATCTCTTTTTTGATATTCTCCAAAGAACATATCTTGATAAAATTTATTATTTTTCTTATAATTACCTGTGAAGAAATATCCAAATGAATGCCCATTTGATAAGTTTTTTTGATCTCCAAAAGATAATCCTAAACTATAGTTCATAAAATTTGTCTGCTCTTGAGCGGCCAATTGCTGAGTAAACAACTTACTAACATTGTATACTTCTTCCTCCGTATTAAAATAAGGAATAGGAAGTTTAGCGTTGTCAACTTGTCCAGGAATATCCCTTAGTCCTGAATCAAATCCCAACCAATCGGTAGAACTACCTTTGTAGGTTAGTGCATCTGATTTGAAATGCATTGAAGGATTGTATGTAATTCCCAGTGATACATCAAAAAATTTTTCCTCTGGGAAATCCTTCGTTTCAATATTTACTAATCCTCCAGTGAAATCTGCCGGCTTATCCGCAGAAGCCGTCTTGAAAATCATCATATTATTCAAAAGCGATGTTGGAAATATATCTATTTGCAAACTATTTCTATCTGGATCTAGACCAGGAATATCGACTCCATTGAGCATGGTTTTAGTATATCGATCTCCAAGGCCGCGAACATAAACATATTTTCCACCTTCTACACTGACTCCAGTGACACGCTTAATCGCCCCTGCAGCATCCGAATCACCAATTTTTCGAAAACTAGCTGAAGAAATTCCATCCATCATATTAGGTGACTTTCGTTTTACAGCCATGAGTGCTGCTTCGGTGGACTTAGCTACTTGTCCGGAAACCACTACTGCCTCTAACTCCTCTACATCTGGTTGAAGAAAAATTTGATCAATAACGGTCACCTCATCAGATTTTACTTCTACCCCTATGATCACTGTAGTTTTCAAAGAAACAAAGCTGGCTTGCAAATCATAAACTCCAGGGTCCACTTGAAAAGAAAAATGGCCATCGAAATCTGTAACTGCTCCAGTAGAAGTACCAGCAATGATGACAGTTACTGAAAAAAGAGGTTCGCCTGTTTCTTCTTCAATTACTGTTCCTCTAATTGTTCCCTTTTGGGCGAGTGAAAGCAAACTCCAAGCGGTTAAAAAACTCACGATGAGTAGTCTTTTCATTAAATTTTACTTAAAACTTTGTATGTTTAATAATTGAGATTTAGTATTTAAAGTAAGATGGATAAACTAATTTAACTGTGGGTTGTACATCAGAATAACATAATATGCAATTAACACACTATAGGTATATTTAATATTAAGGTAACATGGCTGTCAACTTAATTTAACATTGGGGAAGATTTTTTCCTAAATTAATTATTGAAGAAGGTTTCAGTCCAAAATTATTTTAACTCTAGAATAAAGCTTATTGAGTTTTCAAAGACTGTAACAAATAAATAATCGAAAACTTTAAAGGATAGTTCAATATTTCATTACGTAAATTTTCATGCACAAAAAAACTGCAAAAAATATTTTGCAGTTTTTTAATTTATGATTTGATAAGGGGATTCCGATTATAAACCAATCGCAGTAAGAGCTCCCGATTTGCCTGCCCATGTCCAATCAAACATCGAAGCAGCAGGACCCTGAGTCCTAGACCCTGCAGCAACTTCAATTGTTATTGCAGCAGCAGATGCACCCAAAACTGTGGTAATATCAACGCCTGAGGGCAAAGTAATTTCCCATGCCGATGAAGTCCCACTTGCATCTCCACCAAATGATTCAATTGCGTTCCCTGCAGCGGCTACTGCGGAATCTAAACCAAAAATATATAAGCCTACTAAAGCTGCATTTGTGGAAGCATCCCAATCTACTACGTGATCAATATCAGCTCCAGCATAAACAACACCATTTGAAAAGGTATGATAACCTGATCCTACATCATTAACTTTTGCAGTCCCCTCTGGACCATCTAATTCAAATGCAGATCCTCCCTGTGGAGTTACTATAACATAATCTGTACAAGTACCTTGCCAGTCTTGATCTGTATCCATGCTATCATCACCGGCATTCCAAATTAAAGTTTTTGAAACGCTAACAGTACCACCAAACCACTCTATTCCATCATCCTGATTTGCCACGATCTCAACACCTTCAATGGTTGTTCCTGTTCCAACTCCTCCTAAAGTCAACCCGTTAATTTCATTACCCTCACCAATATTTGCTCCTCCGTGTCGGATAGAAATATAACTTACCGTACCTGAATTATCCGCAGCATCAGTGCCTCCATAAAGACCATTGATATCTGTGGTAGGAATTCCTTCAATATTTGTCTCAGCAGCATCATCACCTAGTGAGCTTGGCGCATTACCTAATATAATTATTCCACCCCAAAGACCAGATACATCAGGCTCTAAATTGGGCGAAACATTTCCACCCGGTTGAACTTCATCAACTACTGAAGTAAAAATAATTGGAGCACTTGCCGTACCTTGAGCATTTAGAGTTCCTCCTCTTGCAATGAGAAGTGCCGTCGCATTAGCCCCAGCACCATATTCACCTTTGACAATCGTACCCGGCTCAATAGTAAGTGTTGCCCCTGATATTACCGCTATTCTACCAGCTAAAATATAAATGGAATCACTTGACCAGGTTACATCAGTTGTAATATTACTTGAAATAGTAACTTCAATACCTTCAGTTACCGTAACTGTATCTGTTTCAGTAACTGTTATAGTATCCGCATCATCATCGCATGCGAAAAAGAAGAGTAAGCTTGATAAAGCAAAAGTTATAATAAGTTGTTTCATCGATTATTATGGTTTTTAATGATATATATGATTTTCCAATAAATGTATTTGTTAAAATTGTATAGAACACTAATTGCTCTGAACACTACACAAATGTGATCTCTGAAGATTAACTCCACAGTATGGATATATGAACTTTCTATTATAAATTATGATGAAATATTAACTTTATATTAAGCCAGATAATTACCGAGAAATGGAAGTTATGCTTATTTGGAAATCTGAACTTTATTAAGAATGCTTTTAATAATCTCATGAGTCGTAATACCATCAGCTTCGGCCTCATAATTCAATAAAATACGGTGATTCATAACATTATCGGCCACAGACTTAATATCCTCGGGTAAGACAAAATCTCTCTCATCAAAAAAAGCAACCGCTTTTGCTGCAAGATTCAAATTGATAGAGGCTCTTGGAGAAGCTCCAAATTGAATGTAGTGGGCAAGGTCGTCTAATTGATAAGCTTGCGGATCTCTTGTAGCCAAAACCAATTCTACTATATACTTTTCTAAAGATTCTGATAGACTGACATCATTAATTTCTTCTCGAATGGCAAAAATATCTTTCTTTGATAATAGGGTATTCAATTCTGGCTTAAAAGACATATTCGACATTCTGCGCATGACTTCAAGTTCTTCTTCTTTTGAAGGGTACTTCACATGAACCTTCATCATAAATCGGTCAACTTGTGCTTCTGGTAAAGGATACGTTCCTTCTTGATCTACTGGGTTTTGAGTCGCCATCACTAGGAAAGGACGATCCAGTGCATAAGTCTCCTCACCAATTGTAACCTGCCTTTCCTGCATAGACTCCAGAAGGGCGGATTGAACCTTTGCTGGAGACCTATTGACCTCATCGGCCAAAATCATATTAGAAAAAATAGGCCCTTTTTTTACTTCAAAAATGGCTTTTTTTTGATTATAAATCATGGTACCTATCAAATCTGCAGGTAAAAGGTCAGGCGTAAATTGAATCCTCTTAAAATCAAGTTTTAGCACCTTTGCTAAGGTATTTACAGTCAAGGTTTTAGCAATTCCAGGCACTCCTTCTAATAAAATATGATTTTGTGTGAAAAGACCAATGAGCAATCGGTTCACCATATGCTTTTGCCCAACGACTACTTTCCCTACCTCTTCAATAACCTGATTGATTTTCTGCTGATGTTCCTTTTTCAGATCTTGATTAATCTCTGGAGTATCCATATTTTCTTTCTTTACTGGGCAGCAAAAATAGAAATCCTTTTATTAACAAAAAACCCTTTTCCTCCTTTCTAAAGTAATTTATATGTTAAATGAGGTTAAATGATTGCCCTTGAAGGTCCTAACCAAATAGGTTTAATAGATTTTTACCTTAAAAATGTCTTTTCTGCAACCCATCATTTGATTTTCTGAAGCTTCGTGAACACCTGTTTCATAACATGAAACATTTCGGTAGCAATTTGGAAACATCTCTCATCGTAGGTGTTGACTTCATAATCTGTACCATCAGCCGACTTAGGATCCTCATACAACAATTTCACTCTCACATCAGCTCCAAAAATAACTGGACATGCCTCATCCGCCTCAGAACATGTCATCACAGCACAAAAATCTTTTTTAGGATTTCCCCGATGATCAAATTTTTTTGAAAAACTGACTACACTCAACTTGTGAGGATCACTTGAAATTTCATATTTAGGATTTACCCCAATTCCTTTTTTTACAGCAAATCCAGCTCGCTGCAATGCTGCTACTGCCCTCGGATTAAACGCAGTCTCTGCAGTTCCTCCGCTGTAGGCCTTGGCCAATTCAACATTATAATAAGCTGCCGCCATTTGTAACCAAATTTGGCCGAACTGACTTCTTCTTGAATTGTGTGTACAAATAAAATTTAAATTGGCAGTTTCTCCCTTTAAAATCTTATTGAAAATATAAAAAGATAGTGGTTCCAATTGTTGGACTCGATTGGATTCGAAACCTGATTCATTTTTTAAAATTTTATTTATATAGGTGTTTAAGCTCACAAAAAGTGTATTATCAAACGTCAATTTAAACTGAAAATCGAAATGATTGAATTAAAATAGAGAATATTAATTTGCCAAAAAATGTTACATGTAGTTAAATTAAATTCAAACAAAATAAAATTTATTAAATATCCCACAGTGAATATTGTATTATGATGTAGATCTATTTTTCCAGGTGGAAATTATAGTATGCATAAATACATATTTATTTTTTTTTTTTTCATAGAAAAAACTAATTTTAAAAATTGTAACGTGTTTGAAATGTCATTTTATAGATAAAATGATCCTTTTAAATTAATAACCCGCCACTCAAATAAATCAATTTCAACACGCAATTAATTTTTATTTAATCAATTCAAACTAAACAAACTAATATGAAGAAGAAGCATGTTAAATTTATTGGGGAGTTGTT
The DNA here is from genome assembly GCA_902605755.1 of uncultured Marinoscillum sp. Classification (GTDB taxonomy): domain Bacteria; phylum Bacteroidota; class Bacteroidia; order Cytophagales; family Cyclobacteriaceae; genus UBA4465. The sequence continues at coordinate 17,923 of CACLDR010000013.1, forward strand.
TAAACCCCTGCTCAAAAGACTGCAGTCTATTGCGGTTGTTGGATTATCCCTTTCAACTGCTCTAGCGCAGGAACGAGTCATTTCTGGAACAGTGACAGATGAAAATAACGAGAGTCTTCCTGGAGTAAATATCATGGTGAAAGGTACCTCTACAGGAAGTATTACCGATTTTAATGGTGGCTACCAAGTAAGCGTTCCCGAACAAGGTTCTACGCTCATCTTTAGCGCAATCGGTTACAATGTTCAAGAAATTGTAATTGGTGCTCGATCGATAATTGATGTTACAATGAGTGTAAATGTTGAAGAGCTTGAAGAAGTTGTTGTCACGGGATATACTGCGCAATCAAAGAAATCTGTAACAGGTGCCGTAGCTTCTGTAGATATTTCAGAAGCAACAAAAGTTCCTATACTGAATGCTGGTGAGGCGTTGCAAGGTAGGGTGACTGGGGTAACAGTTACTAATAATGGTGAACCTGGTGGAGTTCCAAATATCCGTATTAGAGGATACGGAACCACAAATAATAACGATCCATTATTTATTATAGATGGAGTCCAAACTACTGATGCATATGTATTGAACACAATCAATCCTTCTGACATTCTTCAAATGAATGTTTTGAAAGATGGCGCTGCATCGATATATGGTGCTCGCGCTTCAAACGGTGTGGTAATTATCACCACCAAAAGTGGCAATTATGGAAGTGGAAAAGTTAAAATTACCGCTGAGGCTTATTTTGGATCTCAAACTGCTATCAACCTGCCGGAACTTTTAAATGCTCAACAACACGGTGAAATGCTTTTCCAAAGCTACGCCAATGATGGTGAAGCATGGGGACACCAGCAATACGGGAGCGGAGCCTCTGCTACTGTACCAAGTGTGATACAAGGTACTCCGGGAGATGTTGTAATGAACGTTGCACCAGGTGGGACGGATTGGATGAAAGAATTGTATCGAGATGCTCCGGTTAAAAACTATGCAATCTCTGCATCAGGTGGAAGTGAGTCAGCTAAATTCATGATGTCGCTACAATACCAAGACAGAGATGGTATACAGGTAGCGACCCAGTATGATAGGGTATCTACCAGGTTAAATGGCGAATTTACGGTCAAAGACCGCGTCAGAATAGGACAGCACATGAATGTGTCATTTGAAAATGGTAGCACTGCCAATAATCATGAAAATGCATTACGAGCTAGTCCACTGATTCCGCTTTATGATGCTGCTGGTGATTTTGGAGGACCTTACGCCGGTTTAGGTTTAGGGAATTCATCAGGCCCGGTTTCTGAACAAATGGCGTCGAAAGATAACTACAACAAAACTCTTAGAGCTGTTGGAGATGTCTATTTAGAAGTTGACATTTTGGAGAATCTCACTTTCAAGACTTCAGCAGGTATAAACTATCGGCAATTTGAACAAAGAGGATTTGCCCCCTCAAACCCCTATGCTGAAACTCCACGTGCGGATCCAATTCTATACCATGGTGAGCAAAGTAACTACGAGTGGGTATTTAGTAATACCTTGAATTATGCGAAAACCTTTGGTGACCACAGTGTTAATGTTTTGGCTGGAACTGAAGCTGTGTATAACACGTTTAGATTTATGAATCTGCAGCGGTCAGGATTCCTTTTTGAAGATCCCGACTTTTATTTTCTCACAAATGGTAGTAATGATCCTGTGGTTACCGGTTCAGGTATGAGCGATTATGCTATTGCTTCTTATTTTGGTAACCTGAATTATTCATACAGAGATCGGTATTTCTTAAGCGTAAGTGTAAGAAATGATGAAACTTCAAGATTTTCACAATCAAATGCTGCGGCTACTTTCCCCTCCCTAAGCGCTGCTTGGGTAGTTAGCGAGGAAAGCTTCTTCCCAACAGGATTAATCTCTAATCTAAAGGTAAAGGGGTCTTGGGGAAAATTGGGTAACCAATCACTCTCTGTTGCGAATCCTGATGTGAATCAATCTTCACTTAACGATGATTTGGCATACTACGCTTTCAATGGTTCAGGTACTCCTACCGTTGGTGCTCTATTATCTCAACTTGGAAATAGTGATCTCAAGTGGGAAACAACAACTTCAGTAAATGCAGGTGTTGAACTTGGCCTGTTAAATGATAAATTAACCATAGGCTTTGATTGGTTTGACATTACAACAACTGACCTTATTGCACAAGATTTAACTACTATTACCACTACGGCTATTGATGCAAATGCTCCGTATGTAAATATTGGTGAAGTTAACAACACAGGAATTGAATTAGCCATTGGATATACTGATCAAACAAGCTTTGGTTTATCATATGGTGTTGATTTGATTTTTTCCAGTTATGATAATGAGGTAACTCAGTTAGCAAGTGATTTCCAAGTAGGTGGAGGCTTCCGAAATGGTAATAACGCCACGCGTACTGAGGTAGGGCGACCTATTTCTTCTTTTTACGGAAGACAGGTAATAGGTATTTTTCAAACACAAGAGGAAGTTGATGCCTCTGGCCAAGCTGGAGCAGGCGTTGGAAGATTTCGATATGCTGATGTGGATGGTGATGGTGATGTAGATGATGATGATAGAACCTTCATCGGTTCTCCTCATGCAGACTTCACCTATGGTCTTAACTTGAATGCTGGTTTCAAAGGATTTGATATTTCTGCATTTTTCTCCGGTTCTCAAGGAAACGATGCCTTTAATGTTCTGAAAATTTATACAGACTTTCCATCATTCGTAGACCTAAATAGGAGTACGCGTGTGCTAGATTCCTGGACATCAGAAAATACAGGAGCTGAACTACCTGCACTCAGTGCTGGAGCTGCTTCAACTGGTAATAATGAGACAAATTCTAACTCTTATTATGTAGAAGATGCTTCATATCTCAGACTGAAAAACTTACAGATTGGCTATACACTGCCATCTAATTTTTCCTCAAAATTAGCCATGGATAACGCTCGAATCTATGTTCAGGGAACCAATCTATTTACGATCACAGATTACAACGGTGCTGATCCTGAAATTCAGGAAAGTGGAACGCTTGGTCTTGGTGTTGATTATGGAAAATTTCCCCAGTCTCGCATACTTTCAGTAGGTTTCAAATTTAACTTTTAATCATAAGCGAAATGAAAAAAATATATTTAATAATTAGTGTGCTCTTCATCAGCTTCGGATGCGGTGAAGATTTTACGTCAATTAATCCGAAAGGAGTTTTGGCAGATGCTACTTTGCAAAATGCGGGTGGTGTAAATTTATTACTCACCAGTGCCTATTCAGCCCTTGATGGAATCTATAATGGTGCTGGAGACCCTTGGTTTTCAACTGGAGATAATTGGTGGTTTGATGTTCTCTCTGATGACGCTCATAAGGGTTCTGAAGATAGTGATCAAGCTCCTTTATTCGACCTTGAAACCTATAACTGGACTACTGCCAATGCATATCCTTTAGGGAAATGGAGATCATTATATGCAGGTGCCAATAGGGCAAATGCAGTTATTAATGTGGCTCTACCTATCGCTGAATCAGATGCTGATGTGGCTCAAGCTTTAGCTGAAGCTTATTTTCTAAGAGGCTACTTTTACTTCGAACTTCAAAAGATCTGGGGTAATGTAGCTTACGTAGATGAAATACAATATGCATCCAATGATTTCAATCAACCAAACTCTGGTGATGTTTGGGCTCAAATTGAAGCTGATTTTACCAAGGCTTCAGAAAATTTAGCCTCGTCAAGTTCAGAGCCAGGTCGGGCCAATAAATGGACAGCAAAAGCTTTCTTAGGTAAGGCAAACCTTTATCAAGGAGAATATGCAGATGCTTCAGAGCAACTAGAAGCTGTAATTTCTAGTGGGGTATACGCTTTAAATTCAGAGTATGTTGACAATTTTAACTATTCAGGTGAAAATAGTAGAGAATCTGTTTTTGCTATTCAGTTTGCTGCAGACGGTGGACTTTCAAACAATGGTAACAGAGGTGGTACTTTAAATTTCCAGATCGGCAGTGATCTAGGTGGCCTTTGCTGTGGTTTTTATCAACCATCAGTAGACCTTGCCAGTGCTTTCAAAACTGAATCGGGACTACCCATGCTGGATACCTATCATGATACACCTATTACCAATGATTATGGCCTAGGTGAAGGTGATGCCTTCACTCCTCATTCAGGAGACCTAGATCCACGAATTGATTACACTATGGGACGAAGAGGTGTTGTTTTTAATGGATTTATGGAAATGCCCGGCGCAAGTTGGGTGAGAGCAGGTGCTGTAGATATTTCTGGCCCTTTTATCTCTTCAAAAAATCATTACCGATCAGGTGAAGACGATAACCGTGGCTCAGGGGGTTGGGGAGAACAAAGGACAGGCATTAACTACAACATAATGCGTTATGCAGACGTTTTGTTAATGGCCGCTGAATGTGATGTTGAAGCAGGCCGCCTAGAAAATGCGAGAGCTAAAGTGAATCAAATTAGAACAAGAGCTGCTGGTACTACTGTAGCTGATCCTGCTATAACCAACTATAACATCGCTACATATGATGCCGCTTGGGTAGATGCCGCTGTAGCAAAGCAAGCAGTTCGTTTCGAAAGAAGACTAGAGCTTGCTATGGAAGGCCATAGATTCTTTGATCTAAAAAGATGGGGTGTTTTGCCTGCAACAATAAATTCATATGTCACGAAAGAAGCGCAAACGATTACCAATTTTGGTGATAAAGCAAATACCTTTCAAACGCATATGGTAGACATGTTTATTCCTTTAAATGCCATCGATTTGAGTACGGGTACTCTTACACAAAATACCGGTTATTAATTTATAGCTAGTAATTATTTAAAAAAATAAACAAAGCCATCCAAAATGGATGGCTTTGTTTATTAATACCTAATCGATATTTAAAATAAGTAACTGAAAAATTTTCTAGATTCCTATTATGACCATTCAAGATTAATTAATCCTCCCCATGATAAACAAAAATAATTATTCCGTATAATTAAGGACTTTTGTCAATTAATTTTAACGCCAAAAGATTTTAACCCTATGATTTTTTTTGTTAAATTCTTCCACATAAAGTCCATGTTTCAATACCTAAAAATCATTTCTTTTATCCCCCTGATATTTCTATTGAATACTTGTAATCCATTTTCGAATCATAAGAAATTTGTACTCGTAAATTCCCATAATTCTAAAATCAATTTTAATAATCAGCTTAAAGAAAATGATTCCCTTAATTACTTCACTTATGCCTATATGTACATGGGTGGAGGTATATCTATTGGAGATATTAACAACGACCAACTACCCGACATCTATTTTACAGGTAATATGGTCCCCAATAAGCTCTACCTTAATAAAGGGAATATGACTTTTGAAGACATCAGTGAAAGGGCGGGAGTCAATGGAGATCATCGCTGGTATACCGGAACAACCATGACTGACATCAACAATGATGGTTTTTTGGATATTTATGTAAGTGTCTCTGGGAAGTTTGCCCCCCGAAACAATCAGCTTTTTATTAATAATGGTGACCTCACTTTCACTGAGTCAGCGGCCAATTATGGTCTAGATGCAGATGAAGAAATTATTCAAACTACATTTTTTGATTATGATCAAGATGGCGATTTAGATGCCTTTCTTGCCAATTATCCCTCTACTAGCTTTAGAACACCGAATATCAAATATCAATTTTTAAAATATGACAAGGATTTGAAAAAAAGTGATCGCCTGTTGGAGCAACTAGCAGATGGTACATTTAAGGATGTAACAGAAACAGCGGGAATACTTAATTTTGGTTTGGCTATTAGTGCCTCCATCGCCGATTTTAATGATGATGGCTTTGAAGATATTTATGTGTCCAATGACTTCAGCACACCCGATTTCTTATATATCAACAATGGAAATGGTACTTTTACTGATAAAATTAAAGAATCTACCAATCAGACGGCTTTTTATGGTATGGGCACTGATGTCGCAGATATCAATAATGATGGGCTCATAGATTTGATGCAAGTGGATATGGCTGCGCAAGACAACCGGAGACAAAAAGCTAATATGGCGAGCATGAATCCCGAACTATTTTGGTCAACGGTCAATGCTGGATTTCACTATCAGTATATGTTCAATACACTTCAACTCAATAGAGGGTCTGTAAATGGTACTCCAATTTTCAGTAACATTGCCTTTGCTGCAGGAGTTGCCTCAACCGATTGGAGTTGGTGTCCGCTCTTTGCTGATTTTGACAATGACGGACATAAAGACCTTTTTATCTCCAATGGTACACGAAAGGAAGTCAATAATCGAGATTATTTCAAAAAAGTGGATAAAATAAATAGCCAAGATCAGCTGAATCAGGCACTGGTACTTTCTCGTGAAATACCAGAAGAACCTATTGACAATTATATTTTCAGAAACAATGGCAATACGACCTTCTCGAAAGCCAATGAAGACTGGTCTATAAGTTATGTTGGATTCAGTAATGGTGCTGCTTATGGCGACCTAGACAATGATGGGGACCTGGACTTGGTCATTAATAATATTGACCAAGAAGCTGCTATTTTTAGAAATGATATGCAAACCTCTTCTACCCAAAACTATATCAAAATTAAGCTTAAAGACAATGAAAAAAACATTCACGGCATAGGTAGTAAAGTTACCCTCTTTACAAAGAGTGGCATGCAGCAAGTACAAATTATAATGACAAGTAAAGGATACCAAAGCTCCGTCGAACCTCTGGCTTATTTTGGCTTAAATAACCAAGAAATCATAGAAAAAATTACTATTAATTGGGCTGATGGTACCTATCAAGAAATAACCAACGTTTCACTCAACCAACTCATTGAAATAACAAAAAGTAGCAGCCCAATACCTCCAAAAAATACTAAAGCCCATCTTTTTTCAAATGTCACTAATCAAATTAAGCCTAACTTTACACACAAAGAAAATATCTATAATGACTTCTATCATCAAGTATTGCTTCCCCATAAAATGAGCAATTTTGGCCCAGCATTGGCCAAAGGAGATGTGAATGGCGATGGCCTAGAAGATGTTTTTGTTGGAAATGGAAGTATGTTTTCTGCTAAACTATATCTTCAAAAAGATAACGAATCCTTCGAGTACACATACACATCCATCGAAGAAGATTCCATTTATGAAGACATGGATGCAATCCTTTTTGATGCTGATGGAGATGGAGATGATGACCTCTATGTAGTTAGTGGAGGAAATGTCTTCCCCAATGGCTCATGGGAATACGAAGACCGTCTCTATGTTAATATCAATGGCCATTTCAAACGGAGCATGACCGCTATACCCTCCATTCATGCAAGCGGCGGTCGCATAATCCCACATGATTACGACAAGGATGGTGATATGGATTTATTGGTAACCGGCAGATTAAAACCTCACGCTTACCCTGACCCGGGAGAAAGTTTTTTATTAGAAAATGTTACAGCTAGTAACGATCAAATCAAATTTAATAACGTTACCCAGGAAGTAATGCCTAAAATAGCCCGATTAGGCATGATTACAGACGGCATCTTTGCAGACATCAATGGAAATGGATTAGATGAACTGATCCTTGTTGGTGAATGGACGGGCATCTTGACCTTCACTTTAAATGAAGGTCGATATGAACCCTTTGAAAGTGATCTCTCTAGTTATAAAGGTTGGTGGTTCAGTATCGCGCAAGCAGATCTAGACCATGATGGCGATATTGATCTAGTGGCAGGAAATCTTGGTTTAAATTATAAATATCAAGCAAGTAGCAAAGCCCCTTTTGATCTATATGTAGATGACTTTGACCTCAATAGCTCACAAGATTTAGTACTTGGCTACTTCAATAATGGGGAACAATTTCCCGTTAGAGGGAGGCAATGTTCCTCCGAGCAGATCCCAGCCATAGAATTAAAATTTAAAGACTACAATTCCTTCGCCTCCGCATCATTAGAATCAATTTATGGAAAAAAAGAACTAGACGATGCTCGTCACCTACAAGTGAATAGTTTCTCAAGTAAGGTATTTATCAATGATGGCCAAGGAAACTTCGAAGCTTCAGATTTACCCATAGAAGCTCAGTATGCCCCTGTAAATGAGCTAATTATAAGCGATATTAATGAAGATAAAATCCCTGATATTATCCTTGCTGGTAATCTCTTTGCCTCTGAAGTGGAGACTCCAAGGGCTGATGCAGGTATAGGTCTGCTGCTTAAGGGAAAGGGTGATGGGACCTTCAAGACTGTCTCAATGAATAAAAGTGGTTTAATACTAAGAGATGATATAAAAAGTTTGATTTTACTGATTGGAAGTAAGTCTCGTAAACTGCTCTTCGCAGCGAGCAATCAAGGCCCTTTAAAAGCCTTTTCACTCAATCTGAACTGATAACAAAGGTGTTAAAGATAGGTATTATGAAGAGCTTCAATCCAAGCTTTAGCCATCAGCGCAGATCCAGCCAATGAAGGGTGTACCCCATCGGGACACCAATAGGTCACTCCTTGCTCTGCAACTGCAGCATCAAAGATTTGCTGATATGGAATAAAGGTAGCTCCTATTTGCTTCGCGACGTCTGCAGCCACCTTTTGGTAGTCTCTAAAAGTGGGTATCCATGCCTCGGTATCAATGGAAGTTCCACCAAGCACAACAAATGGCTCTCCAATAATGAACTTAACCTTAGATAACTTTAATTGGGTTCTTTCCAATAATTCCAAAAAATCTTTTTCATACGTTTCATCCGTTCCTTTATAACCTGAGGTTAAAGTATGCCAAAAATCATTGACTCCAATATGTATACTCAAAACATCGGGTTGGAGGGATAAACAATCTACTTCCCAACGATCTGAGAGTTGAAAAACCTTATCGCCACTCACCCCACGATTAAAGATGTGCCACTCCGTAGTGGGATGATCTATCCAAAGCTTTGTTGCGGCCATCAGGGCATAACCATTGCCCATTCCCTTTAAAAAATCATTAGCTTGAATACTTGATCGATCCCTACTGGAGTCAGTGATAGAATCCCCTTGAAATAAAATTCGCAATTGATCTGGTAGTTCCATTTTTTTCGATGAAGGGGTGGTAGGTTGACAAGCAGGTAACATCATTCCTGCGGCGGACAAAACTACAGTTTGCTTAAAAAACGATCGTCTCGACTCAGATGTACTCATAATTAGGGAGTTTTTTAATTTAATAATTTGTGATAATTTACCTTAACTTTTCCTTTTTTCAATTGAAAGGCTAAATTAAAATGAATCCACACAGAATTTATAGCACAAATAATGACAATTATGTGCATTTAACGGTCACTGATTTGGCCCAATCGATGGATTTTTATGTTAAGCTATTGGGGTTTAAAGTAAGCCTATACTATGAGGACCACTCCGCGGCCTACCTCTCAACCGGAAGTCATCATTATTTGCTAGCTTTAGATACTTGGTTTGCTCAGTATTTACCTCATTCCGAATCACAGGGTCTGGGTATTTTTCATTCCCTTATTCAATATCCAACTCGTAAAGATTTGGCGGCCGTTTACCTTAACCTCAAAACAGCCACCTATCCCCTAATTGATGCGGTGGACCTAGGAGTTTCAGAAATTATCTATTTAGAAGATCCCGATGGAAACAGTTTAGAACTATGCTGGGATCGTCCCAAAAAAGAAAAACCGAAGCAACCAAAAGGTATTTTTAATCGGTCTAACCCCTTGGATTTAGAAGATTTACTCAGGGCTCTATAATTAAATCGGATCTAAATAAATCTCATTTTGCTTGTCCCAATGAATTTTAGAGTTGGCCCTCAAAAATTAATCCGTTAAAAAGGTAGGGTTCACTTTTTGGATACGACCCTCAAATGAAATCAGCTTTGTCTGCAACAATTCTGAGGAAAGGGTCACTTCTAATTGCGCTTGCACTTCCTCTCGAGGGTCTAATAGATATCTAGCACTCACTTTTCTAATCAACTCCTTAATTACTTCATTAAGGCTCAAACTGATGAAATTTTTCCCATTAGTGTGATGAGGTCGGGAATTTTGTAATTCGCTTATCCGACCAATTAAGAGATGGCCGTCTTCAAATATCCTAAGTTCGACAGAATGCTTGTAGGATCTGGCGTAAAGCAAGTAAAAATCGAGCAAAGGAAACATAGAATAAGTATCTTCAACAGCATACTTACTTAAATCCTCCTTGGCTATTTTGATTTTATCTAGGCTCAAACCAAATTCTCGTAACCTGATAATTAATTTAATCCAAACCAATTCCGTGAAACTGAACTTGCTCCAACCTTTTCCATCAATTCTTCTATCAGAAATAATACCCATTTGATACCAGTGATGAAGGACCCTTGGCGTCACTGAAGGTTCATATAGACTGAATTGCCTATGATTCAACTCTTCTTTAATGGCAAGATCCAAATTCAAAAAGCGCCCTAAAAAAACTACTTGAAACCAATCATATCCCATTATTTTTTTTAATTATTACATAAATGTAATAATTACTGCTGACTTGATGAAGGTTATTTCCTTATGTTTAATTTTAGCATTATCTGCTTTTAACAATGTTGATCTATCAATAATTAATATCAGTAATTAGCATATTGCCCTAAAAAAGCATCACTTAATTTTGGCCATGCAAAAGAAGACTCTAAAGACTTTTCAAAATGATCTTAGATTTAATTTAAACTGATTGGATGCTTAATGAGAAAAGGGATAGTACTTACCCATTAAAATTGTATGCCATATCTATCCTATTCAGCCTGTAATAATCTGAATTATTACTTTTTAAGCTCCCCTTAATTACATTCCAACTTTAAAAACCCTAAAAACAGGTGAATTTAGTCCAAAAAGTAATTATTTTTACATTTAATAAAATCTAGCCAATGACTCTTACCTATAAATGCACCTTACTTGTGCTTTTTTTAAAAGTACTTGTCTTTCATTTTCATGCCTTTAGCCAAGAACTTCCTGACATTGACAATCTCACCGATGATCAACTCAAATCCTTCATTCAAAAAGCAGAAAAAGGTGGTTACACTGAAGATCAACTGATTCTGGGTGCCAAAGCAAGAGGCATGTCAGACTCTGATATTAGTAAATTTAGGCAACGCATCAATAAAATAAAAGCAGGAGGTACTAAAAAAAAAGCCAATAACCTCAATGCCATTTCAGACTCACGATTGCGCCAAGAAGAAGAAAAAGAAGACTTATTTGACCCTTTCAGTGAGCTAATGGAAGAAAAAACAGATACTATCCCAAAAATATTTGGTATGGATTATTTTAGCAATAATAAAATCAGTTTTGAACCCAGTGTCAACATTCCTACTCCCATCAACTACCGATTGGGGCCAGGAGATGAGGTTATAATTGATTTATGGGGCGACTCTGAGCAAACTTATCAAGAACAAATTTCACCCGATGGCTACATTGTTATCGAACGACTTGGTCCGATCTACCTCAACGGTTTAGAAATTGGTAAAGCTACTAGTAAGGTAAAATCTAAACTTAAAACCCTATACGGCACATTAGGTTCTTCGACCTATGCGCAAATAAGCCTGGGCCAAATACGCTCCATTAAGGTAAACGTTATTGGAGAAGTAATGGTACCTGGAACATATACTATGTCCTCATTGGCAAGTACTTTCAATGCACTTTACATGGCAGGAGGACCCAAAGAAACAGGAAGCTTACGTAGGATAGAAGTTTACCGGAATGGGCAGTTTCATGGCCGCTTGGATGCCTATCAATTTCTCATCTTTGGTAAAGGAAAAGACATTAATTTAAGCGATGGTGACGTAATCATTGTTAAACCCTACGATACAAGAGTGTACATTGGTGGTGAAATTAAACGCCCCGCATTTTATGATATGGCCGAGGGAGAGTCGCTTTCGCAACTACTGACCTATGCGGGAGGAATCACAGACGTGGGCTATACTGAACACATTTCTGTCCACCGTAAAGAAGGTAATTTTAGATCGATTAAGACATTTACCAAAGAAGACAATACTCCCCTCCTTAACGGCGATGAGGTTAACATCCGGCGCATCAGCAATCGCTTTATCAACCGTATCCAGATAGAGGGCGCGGTCAACTTCCCAGGAACTTTTGAATATACCAGTGGGCTCATGCTTTCGGCTTTGATTGACCAAGCAGGAGGCCTGACAGGTGATGCTTTTCTGGGCCGCGGTCTCATAATCCGACAGGACACTGATCTCACATTGACAAGTGAGTCTATAAATTTGGAGGACGTAATATTAGGAGACTCTGATATGGCTTTAAACAATGAAGATCTTATCAAAATTATGTCCATCCATGATTTGAAAGAAATGTATACTGTTCGAATTGAAGGAGAAGTACAAGCCCCTGGAAGTTACCCGTACATAGAAAATATGACCGTTGAAGATTTAATTTTTATGGCCAAAGGCTTCATAAAATCTGCTGCTCGAGCTAATGTAGAAATTACTAGGAAAAAGATTGTTCATTCTCAAGAATACCGGCCTATACCAAATAGCGATAAAGAAACCATGTCCTCAGAAATTTTAAATTTTAAAATTAATTCAGATTTGACACTTAACCCTGAAGCATCTAAAACTAAGTTACTCCCCTTCGACTTAATCACCATCCGCAGGAGTCCAGGATATTCTGTACAGGAAATGATAGAAATTGAAGGAGAAGTCAATTATCCTGGAAAGTATGGATTGAGATCCAAATCAGAAACAATATTCGATATTCTTCAGCGCTCAGGCGGATTAAAAGAATCTGCATACGTGGAAGGGGCCATGTTAATTCGCAAGTCTGAGTACTTGAAAGAAGAAGGAGAAATGACCAACTACAGAGGAGAAATTAAACGTGCTAAGGTACTTACTATACTCGAAAACGATACCGCTGCTTATGCCGCAGCTGAAGCGAAATTTGATCTGCCTGAACCTATTGGTATTGACCTAAAAACTATAATAGAAAATCGGAAATCAGAAGCCAACATGGCCTTGCAGGATGGAGATGTAATTAGTATTCCTCGAAAATTGTCTACCATCCGCGTACGAGGAGAAGTACTTAATCCAGGGAAAGTAAAATATCTTGATAAACTCAAATTTGGGCAGTATATAGGGCGCTCGGGAGGTTTCTCATCTTCGGCTAAAAAATCTAAATCCTATATTATCTACGCCAATGGGTCATCGAAACAAACTGGTAATTTCCTCGGCATACATTTTTATCCTAAAGTCTTACCTGGCGCAGAAATCGTGGTGCCACAAAAGCCTTTCTCAACAAAAACAAGTGTTGCAGAAATTGTAGGTCTGGCTTCGGCTCTGGCGTCATTAACTTTAATCATTAATTCGTTGACAACCCAGTAAATTTATAACTTTAGTATTAATTCTCATCTTCGTTTATACCCCCAAAAGGCATTATTTAGATTGTCAAATATAATATTTGCCCATTGAAGCTAATGGTATTTTCTAATTTTATGAGATATAAGTGCCCCAATATAAAGAAAAGGAGTGAGTCTCGACTTTCATAATTAGAGGACAAAATCCGTAAACAGAAAGCCAAACTGATGCCCGTGAAAAATTGTCATACTATTTTACAAGTCCTATCATAAACGATTTGTCAAACCAATTATTATTTATTTGTTACACAAAAGCTGCTGACCTGAATCTTGTCTCCTAACCCATCCACAAATTCAATTCGTGATTTTTCGAATATGATTCTTTCTGGAATAACATTATTATTTTGATCTACTCCATTCGCAAAACTCAAATCATATATATCACAGAAACCAATAGTAATTTCTCAATAGTGTTACACTCAATTCTATCACTTCAGCTGATAGAAACGACGATCAACCAACTTTATATTAGACGTGATAACAAAAAGCTTATCCACTTTTTGAAATATTTTACCGCTTTAATGCTTTTTAATTATCATTGTCCCCAATTACAAATTACCTCATCTGCTAAGCCTTTGACATCGTTAAAATATTCCATTTGCCCTTTGTTTGTGGGATTGGAATATCTTGATACAATTATTGCTTTTGTTTTATTTATCTTCATTTTTTATTTACATATTGAATTATTATGATTTTTTATAATCTGAAGGGTCGTCTACTTGGATTTACTCCCAGATTTCATTGAAAAATAATTTCATATTCAAATAAACAATATTCCAACTTTTTCAAACTTACTTCTCATCATAAAGGACCTTCACCTCATTTTGGTTAAAGATACTCTTAGTAGTTTCTACACAATTTTTGTTATTTGGTCAATCCTCTACTCCAAAAGCTACCGTTTTGAAATGATAGACGAACAGTTATTTCTATCATTTAAGTCTTTGCTCTTAATTTTTTTAAGTTGTAAACATAATTAAATTTAATCTTGGAAAAACTTGTTTGACATCTGATACATCAATTTGATCTAGAGAGCAGTCTCTAAGATCAAATAATATAATATCAGTGGCCAAACCTGTAATTTATTTATTGTTTTCTCAAAATAGTAGGCAATCAAAAGTAGTTTTTAATTAATGTTTTATTACGATGAATTTTATTCGGAATAAAAGAGTAATTCATCTTTTTTAGGATCAATAAACTCATACTCTAACGTAGCATTGAGAGCTTCTTCTAACTTATATGGCGCTTTGAAATTAGAATGAACTTTCGTCGCATCAAACTGGGTAGTGGCACAAAATTTCTTAACCCTTACTGAGGAAATAGAATATTTCATTTTAGTAATGAATCCAAACAGATCAAAACCGTAACCACCAAGCATACCGACCCAATATGGTATTTTAAATTTAGAAATTGAGATATTCATTTTATGCTCAATTACAGAAACTAACTCCTTCATAGAAAAATCAGGGTTATCTGCGTAATTGAAGATATTATATCCAAATTCTACATTTTCTAACCTGTTTTTAATAAATGCGACAATATTACCAATATAGGCCATAGATTTTTTATTATTGCCTTTACCAACCATCATGAATTTTCCAGAACTAATTTGATTTAATAAATTATAAACATTACCTCTATTCCGCTCTCCAAAAATCACAGTAGGCCTTATTATGGTGATAGACTTGCCCTCTGAATCTTTTTCATACCATTCATTTATAACCTTTTCTGCCTGCCATTTACTTTTCCCATAATGATTAAATGGATCCTTTTGATGATTTTCTGACGGATTTATTTTGTTTAACCCGTAAATAGCAACAGAACTTGTAAAAATCAAATGAGTTATTCCAAAATTATCCATCGCCTCAAGGACATTCTTTGTCCCCTGGACATTAACATCATAATATAGAGAAATAGGGGAGATGTCATCTCGATGCTCAGCAGCTAATAATACTACAGCTTTTGTCCCTTTTGAAAAAATAATTTGTTTCTTATCCCTGATGTCACAAATAGTCGTGACATTTTTAAAAAAGGGACTTGGATTTTTATCCAGGTTGCTGCATTTCTTTGGATCTAGTTCGTAAATTAAGGATGATCCAACAAAACCTGATCCACCTATTACTGTATATTTCATATATCTTTTTGCGAAAACATCAAACAAATAAAATTTACGCTATTTAATTTATTTTTTCAAATTAATTTTCGAGAACTTCCCAAAATATTGAAGAATTTTTTGGGCAAATCTATTAACAAAATAAAATCTACCTATTTTCACATTATTTTCTCTAAAACTTTTGGCTATATTAATGTTCCCCTTTAAGATATTTACCATACTTCCCGTACTCTCCCCACCCATCCTCATTTTTACAAAGCATTCATCAATATACACTGACTTTAATTTGTGTATTTCAAAAGCACGTAACATTAAATCGAAATCAGCAGACACAGCCATGTCCTCTCGATAATATCCTACGATTAAATAGCCCTTTTTGGACATATAGAAAGATGGATGAGGAGGATGCCAGCCATTTTTAAAAGAAGAATTATCGTAGCAGCTGCCCTGCCAAAATCTAACAACTTTTGAAGGCTTATTTTTATTAACGAAAGCAATATTACCATGAACAATATATGTATTTGCATTATCAAAGGCATTTTTTATACTCTGTAACACTTTATTATTTGCATAAAAATCATCTGAATTTAAGATCCCAATAATTTCCCCAGTTGCCAACTTAATCCCCTCATTCATCGCACCATAAATCCCTTTACTAACCTGACTCCTAAAAACTATTCTGTTATCATTTTGATTTTTTATAATAGAGACTGTGGCATCACTTGACCCTCCATCGATTAAAATATGCTCATAATTTTTCATAGTTTGCGATTGTACTGAACGAATCGTGTGAAAAATGGTATCCTCCGAATTGAGACAAGCAGTGACTATGCTAAAATTAATCAAGGTTAAGCTTATTATATGATATTAGGAATGCTTATAAAGTCTATATCTCTCCAAAAAACCTACATTTTTCACCTTATCCTATAACGGGAAATTAAAACCTCATTAATTTTGTAAAAAGGCTTTAATATCATTCCAAAAATTAATATTGGATTAGTTTTTATCATAAATTTAATAAGGTTGAAATTAGCATAAATAATAGCTTTTAAATTAGATGACGAATTTCCCCCTAATTTCATTTGAACAAACACTTGTGAGATTATAGCTTGTTTAATCAAGCTTTTATTATGAAAGATACATTTATAAAAGAACTCATAATCAGCATTTACTTTATTCTTAATATTGAAGTATCCCAAATCTTCATAAATCTCTGGCGCACAGATTAGTCCAAAATGTGCATGCTGAACGCCTAGAACATACTCCATAATTGATAATTTCCTAGCTTTCCAAAATCTTAGAGGCTTCCATTCAGCATCTGTATATTCAATATCAAATTGAATAAAATTGAACCCCTGATTAAATTTTGATAACAATAAATAATAATCAAGAAAAACCACTCGATCATCAGTCCCTAAAGTTGCAATTAAATCCCCTGATGCATTTTTTAGCCCTCGATTAATCCCATCAAAAATACCAAAATCTTTTTCAACAATTAGTCTATCATTTGCTGTAAGTAAACCCTTAATCTTACTAAGTAACCCTTCATTTGAGCCTCCATCTTGAACAATAATTTCTATAGAATCAGTGGGTGCATCGATAGTTTTAATTGATTTTATCGTCTCAAAAATTCGGTCATCTTGAAATGATGGAATTACAAAACTTAATTTCACCTTTTAGATAAATTATATTGTTTTTCAATCCATCCATAAGTTTTTTCCATGCCATCTTTTAAATTTAGAGTGGATTCCCAATTCAAATTTTCATTAAATAATTTGTTATGTGAGTTTCTGCCGTTTACACCAATTGGACAAGGAAAACCATACTTGTCAATAAAATCTTGTCCATCAATATTATAAATCTTTATATCCTTTCCTGAAAGGTCAATAGCAATTTGAGCAAGCTCATTAATTGGAACCATTTCTTCTGACCCAATATTTACTGGACCCATAAATTTATCTTGACGCATTAGCCTAATTGTAGCCTCAACACAGTCATCAACATACATAAATGATCTCGTTTGAGTACCACTCCCCCAAACCTCAACTACATCTGTAGCTTCACAGGCTTTTCTTATCATGGCCGCTGGAGCCTTCTCTTTCCCCCCCTCCCAGGTCCCTTGGGGGCCAAAAATATTATGGTATCTAGCTATTTTAACATTTAAACCATAATTACGATTAAACGCTAAAAAAACTCTCTCACTAAATAATTTCTCCCATCCATATTCCGAGTCGGGATTTGCAGGATATACTGATGATTCCTCACAATTTGGGTTATTAGCATCTAACTGATTATAATCAGGGTAGATACATGCGGAGGAAGAGTAGAAAAGTCTTTTGACTTTAGCATTACTAGCATACTGGGCTACATTAAGATTTACCATAGCGGAATTGTGCATTACATTAGCATCATTTTCTCCAGTAAAAATATATCCCGCCCCTCCCATATCTGCAGCCAGCTGATAAACTTCATCGAATGGTTGATTTAAGATTGATTCAGTAAATTTTGGAGACCTCAAATCTCCCGAAACATATTCATCACAGATTTCATCATTAGCCCAAAATTGATGCCTCTTCACTATGTCAACTACCCTAACCCAAAATCCCTCTCTCATTAACCTTTTGGACAAATGACCTCCAATGAAGCCTCCACCCCCACAAACTAGAGCCCTTTTTCTCTTACTAGTATTTTTCATAGTCAAACATTTTTTGCAAAGATAATCAGTGTATTATTCTAAACTCTGGTACGTATGTTAAAAAAAAAATTCGACAAAAAATTGACAGATGCCAGGATACAAAACCACGCCACAATATTCAAAAATCCAGCACCGAATGAAATGTAAATTAAACATGGGAAAAACAATATTGAATATATAATTTGAGCATCATCAGTTAGCCCAGAAATATTTTGATGAAACTTTTTTGCAATAAAAACAGTGACGAATAAAAAGATAATTATCCCCAAATCAATAACTGCTTTTGGAGAACCTGTTCCACCATAAGAAAGTGGATCATTTATAACTAATTCTGAATTCTCAAAATACCCTAAACCCATTGGTAATAAAGCTGCCCATCCCGACTCTAAAATGTGTTGTGCGGCCAAGGCAAAAGGATAAAGTCTAATATATAAAGCTGAACCATTGCTATCAAAGGATGATACACTTCTTACAGATAACTGATTTAAAATTCCCAGATAATCTAAAAATAGCCCTATTAGCAATGGGGAAAGAACAATCGATATAATAATTAAACTTGTAAAGTATTTCTTTTTTAAAAACCCTCTGAAAAGATAAATCAGAATAAATAGGAGCATATATAAAAAGAAAATATTGCTTCTAGCAAAAAGCATTAAGACTAGCATTAGAATAAATCCAAAAAAATTATTCCTCCCGTTATAAAGCCAACTCACATAAAACAAAATTGTTGAAAACATAAAATTATACAGTTCAAAATGCAAGCCTCCAAATCTATTCTCAGAACCATCATAAAACACAAACTCGGGCATAGGGAAAAGTAGATATATTACTAGAGAAATGAATAAGGAAAATAAATAAACTTGATAATATCTAGTTAAAAAGTGATGCAAAATATGATCATTTCTATCTAAAATATCAATCAAAAAAATAAAAACAATAGTTTTAAATATATTGAAAAGGCCATCTATAAAAACTATATTATCTAACGCTATATTTAAAATCATCGTGGATATTAAAATGAAAAAAACATAACTTAAGAAAGTAAAATTTATTTTTAGTTTTTGGCAAAAGTTTATGGAGAGGAAAAACATTAACAAAGCTATAGTGACCCTACTAAAGCCGTCTTCGATCCCTATAAGCTTTGTAATATTTGCGAACGGAAGAGTAATAATTAAAAGCCAAGAAGAAATATTTACAATATTTATTTTCATTAACTTTTTTTAAATGATATTAGAAGATAATATATCGCCTTTAAAAATAATTTAGGTGATGATAACAATAACATTAATTGAACAAAAGAAAAATCTTGTAATATTTTCCCATATACATTCAATTTTGGATTTATTTTACTCTTATGAAAATGCTTTTCAGCTACCCTAACCATGTTACAGATCCTCCTTCCCATTCTTTGTACTTTCGGGCGATTTCCAAAAAAAGAATCTCCGTAATAATTTTCTTGATGTTGTCTATAGAAATATAAATTCTTATTTATTTTTTTAATTTTTTTAGCTCTAATTTGAATTATTTGATTTATAAATAAGTCTTCAAACAAGCAATCTTCTAATCCTTTAATATCCAAGAATAATGATTTTTTCGAAAAATACATTGCCTTTGGAATTGAACGTAACTCGAATTTCCAAGATTTTGGATTTCTGGCTAGTGATTTTGAGAGATGAACCACTTCCTGATTTGACTTATTCACTCTTATGTAATCGTGATAAAAGGCATCACAATTGAAGTCATCAATTGATAGAGAATTAAATGAAACATAATCATCTCCATCTAAAAACTTTATCCATTCCCCTTTTGCAAGGTGAATCCCCATTTTTGTCCCTAATACTTTACCGTTAGCTTGATTCCTAAATAAACTTACCCTATTATGCTTTGATGATATTTTAGCTAAAAATTCGTAAGTGCCATCATCTGAATGGTCATCGATAAAAATTACATCCCAATCTAAAAATCCTGGTGTTGAATTAGTTACGGAATCAAAAAGTTCAGAAACATAACTAATTTCATTTTTAACACAACACAGAAACGTAATTGAAATTTGATTCACTACTTTTTGAGTATACTCCTGAGTTTAGTTAACATAATAACTTAAACTACTATATTAGCCCACTTTATAACCTTTGGATCATTTAAATTAAAATAAGTGATAACCAATTCACAATTATCAACTAATTCATCAAAACTATTACAGATACTGAACTCTGGAGGTAGTTCCTTATTTTTTAAATTTATATCACTTACAAAAATCTTAGTTTCCTTGGCTACTAATTTAGCTATATCAATAATAGGGGAATTCCTAAGATCTCCAGTTCCGGGCTTAAATTCTAACCCATAAAATCCAATTATTTTCTTTGAAAATTTTAAAATTGAATGTGCGTATTTTATTTTAACCTCCTCATTTCTCTCAATAATCTTATCGAATAAATTTGATTTACTATTGTTATCAAAAACTGATTTAGCCAAAGCTTTGGTATCTTTTGGCAAACAAGGCCCTCCAAATGGGAGACCTGGTTTTAGATAAGCAGGAGAAATATTAAGCTTAGAATCATTAGAAAATATTTCCATAACCCTGTCAACATTAATATCATTATTCCACCTTAAATTTCTTATCTCATTTGTAAAAGTAACTTTCAATGCATGGAAAGCATTGCAAGCAATTTTAACGGTAATAGCTTCTTTAGTCGAACAAACCTCCGGAGTGCTAATTTTTTGAGAAAGAATTTCGTAAATTTTAGTTTTTTTGACTCCTTCACCCCCTAAAACCATTAAAGGTGGTGAAAAAAAATCATCCCAACATTTTCCTTCTCTTAAAAATTCAGGAAATGAGAAGATATTTGAATTGTTAGTTATCAAGGAATCAAAAATTTGAGGATCATCTATGGTAGACCTGATCCAAATATTTTTAATATTTAAAGTGTCCAATTCTCTTAATACCAACTTAACTTTTGACAAGTCTAGACCGCCATCTTGACCATCAGTTGGGACACAGATAAAAATATCTTCGAAATTTAAAACCTCATTTAAATCAGTTGTAAAATCAATCCCTTTATAATTTTTAGACAAATAATCACATAGCTTATTGTCTTTTATATGTAACTCCCCATTTTTAAGCTTATTAACAATCTCCAAATTTGAGTCAACACCAACTAGTCTCTTACCTAAAGCATGGAAACACAATAATGACGTTATTCCAACATAACCTAATCCTATTACCCCGATCATAATATTTTTTAAAATAAAATTTTTGCAATTAATTTATACACTTCCTTATCAACTTCTAACCATTCTTTAAACTCGTCATTATTTGAAATTTTTTTAGAGATTTCAGTCCACATATTTAAACACCCTTTGTCAGTCTCATTTATTTTTTTATGAGGAATATTTCCAGAGATTTCAGCGAAATCTTTAATTAATAAAAAATAATCCGCCATAGTAAGCCAAACTGCTTCTTTTGTCCAAAAGGGAGATTTTGATGTATTGTAAAAAATATTTGACTTTGAACCGTTTTCATGTATCAAAACAAGCTGTAATTCCTCAGATTTTGATGCTACAATATCATTATCAATAATGATCTTTTTGAACTCCTTCACAGATCCATTCAAATAAATAGCTAAATCTAAGTGATGACACATTTCACCTATTAATCTTCCACCACTGTAGAAAATAGAGCTTTCAGTATTCATTTTAGGAACATTAAAGTGACAATTTAAAATTGTATTACGGGGGTTTTTATCAATTGCAGTTTTAATCTCTTGAATATAGCTTGAAAATCTTCGATTCATTAAACATATTGCTCTATAAGAATTTTTTAAATACTCTAAACAATCTTTTTTGATAGTAACCATTGGTTTATCTACAAAAATATATTTATAATGTTGTGAAGCTTTAACATTGTTCCAATGCTCTATGTGAGGAGTAGAAATTATAACACCATTTGTTGGAAACAAACTCTTGGGATCTGTAATCCCCTTAGGAGATCTTGTTTTTATATTATTAATTTTTATGCTCAATTTGTCTAAAGACGGTTTATGACTATCCCTGAAAAATGCAGAATCTCCAATTAAATCAAACCCTTGAAAATTATGACTCTCAAAATCAATATTTTTAATATTATCAAGTTGATTATGCAAAATCAAATTCTCATCATTCTCAAACCAAATGAATTTAAATCCGAGTTTTCTTTTCTTTAGCTTTTGTTCTAAATCATTCATATTATCTTCAAT
>CACLDR010000014.1 GCA_902605755.1 uncultured Marinoscillum sp.
GTAATTATTGAGAATCTTCTCTAGATTTTAATAGGAAAAAATGTTTTTAATAGCCCTAATAGGTGAAATGCTCAGCTATTACATTTTCTGTGTCCAAATAAAGAATGAATTTATCCTTTTGAGGGTCACTAAATTAATTCCACGAAAAGGTTAGAATAAAATACTAGGTTTTAGGTGTTAATTTCACTAGACTATCTTCTGAGGGTTTGAAGTACAATAGAGATTAATAATTATATATTTTTAAATTATTTTGAATTTTTCTTTGATTACTCTAGCACTTTGTAGATAAAAATACCATTAAGATTTAAGTATTGGCTAAAACTTATGAAAGGACTTATTTTACCTAATCCATTTAAAAATATGTTAAGTGCTGAGGCGGCTGGTCTTGCCATCAAGGAAGGTATTTTATATCATGATTCTGACGCCAAGGTAGAAATGATTCCATAGCCAATGGTGGGATGGTTCCCTTAAATTATTAATTAACTATTTTGGGGCTGAACTCATGTCATCTGCAGTCCTTGATTCCTTCGGAAGGACGATTGATGCCCAATAGGGTTCAATTTGGAAACCGATACTGCAATTACAGAATTGGCGGAGGCGAGTAGAATTAGACTTTTAAGTTCAAATTAATACAATCCCTGTAAAGCCCATGCTTTTCGTACAGGTGAGTTCATTATTGAAGCCATTGGCAAGGGTGCCCAAACCATTCACTTGATGTTTGGAGGTTCAGCAACTCTAGATGGGGAGTTGGCACACTTAAAGCTCAAGTAGCTGTTTTTTTAGATGAATTAGGCCATAACTAGTAGTCAATTATCAGATTTTCGTTCGGTTACTGCACTTAACTTTGATCGACTTAAAAAGAATCTACACCAAACAAATATTAAAATATTAGTAGCTGTTGAAAATCAACTTTGTGGAGACGAAGGAACGGTGCACATATATGGGCCTCAAAAGAGAGTTCATTCGCATGAATTGCAAATATTTGAAGATTTAATTCAACATTTGGTAATTTGTTGACAACTACTTCAAATCAACATTTTTTTAGTTAAAAGGAGTAGCAGCCAGTGGTGGCTTGCAAGCTGCAATAGTCGATTGTCTTCCACAAACAATCCTATATCCCGGTGCATCATTTTTTATTGAATTGGCCAACATATATTTAAAAAAGTTACTTGGTATACATTTTGTCCTGACTTGCGATGGGAAATAGACAAATAAACAAGTTATGGCAAAAGTCCTGGAGTTATCGCAAAATTTGTCCATGATTAAAAAGTGGCTTGCATTGGTCTTTGCGGTAAGCTAGGAGATGATTATGATCCATTAAAATCTTTCTTTGATGCTGTATCCTCCATCAATATAAAGTTACTTTCCCCGACCAGAGAATGGAAAAAACTTCATCTAACCTAGGTTATCTAGCAGGTCAGATATATGTTTTAATGGAATTTAAGCTCACCGAGATAGGTGATAAATTCATGACTTGAGTATTTGGCCATGCCCCTTTGACTTATAACAATTTGACCTTGATAGTCAATAACATAAGTGGTGGGAATAGCATTATGTTCATAGACTTGCGGAAGCCGACTTTTTATAAAGTAAATGGGAAAGTCAAAACCTTTTCGCCTGGCAAATCTTTTTGCCTTTTCTCTATCCTCATCTACAGATATAATTGCAAAATGAACTTCTTTGTTTACCAATTGGTATAGTTTGTCAATGTCTGGCATCTCAGCAATACATGGTGGACACCAAGTAGCCCAAAAGTTTAAAAAAATAGGTTTGCCTTTCCAATCTGATAAGGTTTGGGTATTTCCTTCCAAATCTTCGAGCAGCAGGTTATAATCAGCCAAGATGGTATCTTCATTTTTTTTTGGTTGAACTATACCCGTATTGAGAATGATACGCTGAAGGCTTCCAATAACTTCCGTGTGGGAATTGGTGATGCACAGACTAGCAACAATTAGTAGGAAGGCAGCCCATTCAATCATTTCTCTTTTGACATTTTTTACCATAAAATTTAAATTAACAATTTTCTTTACTATTACCTCGATAAAATAAATTCAATTTTCTAAATTTATATCTGTCGACATAAGTTATTAAGAATACAGTATGCAATTCTATTTTTGATCATAGTAGATTGAATGCAAAAAAAAACTTTTTCCAGTAGCACGAAAAACTTTGAATTCTCTTAAAAGATTATTGGTTCAATTAATTTTCTTTCGCAAAATAAAACATTTTCTTAAACTGTTGGGGATGGTCGTATTGTGTATCAGCTTGAGCTGTCAAGATGATGAATTTCCATTGGGCTTGTATGATTATCAAGTAGAGCGTTTATTGCACGGGGATGCAGAGAAACTATGGAAGACTAATGAGGTAGGTGTTTGGAGTTATTTGTTGTTCCAATCGATTGATGATTCGGTGAATGTCATGGGTATCACTATTGATTTTTCTGATACAATCTCATTGGGCATGATTAAAGCCTCGGCAAAGTCTATGCTTTTTTCTGATACTTTGTTATTTTCTGATGGTGACTTTTGGCTGATAGAGGAGGTTTCCTCACATAACTTACTTTTTAAGGAAGAGTTCTTGGAGCTAGGTAAGCTGTATAATTGGTATGAAATAGAATGACACCTCGCTTTGTTCATTTCTGAGTCACGAATACTAATAATGATGTATGAGATTAACTGATACGGCGGACATGATACCTGCAGTTTCCGTTCTTAAAATCTTTTTACCTAAACTGATGAGTTGGTAACCATTTTCCAATGCTCTCCCCAATTCATGAGATGTAAAATCGCCTTCCGGCCCAATAAGAATGATATGATGAGATTGTGGTATTAAACAATTAATTAAATGGGGTAATCCAGGTCGAACTGAGGCAATATATCGAGTGTAATTTTGTGTTTTTTCAATAAATGTATCAAATTTAATCAAAGGGTTTAAAATTGTCTTTAATCCTCCTTTTGATTGTTTTAAGGCACTGATTGTTTTTTTTTCTAAACGATCCAACTTCAATTTAGGGCGCTCTGTATTTTTTGTATAGATGAAGCTAATTTCGTCAACTCCCAATTCACAGGCTTTTTCAACAAACCATTCCATTCTTGCGATCTGCTTAGTTGGAGCGATAGCAAGATGCTGATGGAAGGGTTTTTTAATTATTTTTTCATTTGAAACTATTTCAAAACAGCATTCTTTAAGATTTGTACTAGTTATTCGAACCTTTGCAATCATTCCTTTTCCATTAGTTACATGTACTTTATCCCCAGTTTGATTTCTGAGAACCTGCAAGCAATGTTTGGTCTCCTCTGCATTCAAAGAATGGATGCCTAAATGTAAGTTGGGTTGGTAAAATAAATGCAAAATATTAGCTTTTAAGCTCATTTATTAAATAAACATTGATTTGAAGAGGTTTATAGTTTTAAATGAAAAAAAAGATTAATAGTTTTCCTCTGCCCATTTTTATTAGAAGCCTTTAGATTCTAACTAACTGTAATAAATACTTTACTTTGTCACTGATTTTTACAGTCGTAAATATTAGTAAAATTATGTCATCAAAAAAACAAAATATCTTGTTAACTCTCCTTGAAATATTGATATATTTCATGAAATAATGAAAAACTCATGGTTAAGTATGTTTCAAAGCGTTAGAAAAAGTCCAAAATCCCCAAAAAATAAAAGTATCTTATCCATCAAAAAAATTTTGGATTACATCAGATTAAGAAAATGCTCTCTCCCATTATTTTCAAGAAAGTCAAATTTGTAATTGAAAATCGGAGGAAGATAAATGAAGAGACGGCAGAAGGGGTCGCATCTGCAGTAAGGATTTGGTGGATAAATTAAAGGATTACACACTTTACTTATTGGTTCCAGCCACTAAAGAGCGCTACCGCAGAGAATCATGACGCGTTTTATGATCCTCAAAAAAGGATTGAAAACTTGAAAGAATCTGAGTTGGTACAGCAAGAACCTGATACCTCTTCCTTTCCTAGGGAGTTATAACGAGTAC
Organism: uncultured Marinoscillum sp.; assembly: GCA_902605755.1. Taxonomy (GTDB): domain Bacteria; phylum Bacteroidota; class Bacteroidia; order Cytophagales; family Cyclobacteriaceae; genus UBA4465. Next base: position 3,998 of record CACLDR010000014.1, read on the forward strand.
TTTTGAGGCCAGAGGCTACACTGCTTGGGATCCCTGATCTCATATTTTATATATGGATCTGCGATTTATATTCCTACCATATTTGTTAAAGGCTTTGGAAGCGGTTGATTATTTGGCAACTCAGGTTTGTAAGATATTTGATCGAAACGCGAATAACGTCCAAGCTTCATTGGGGTGGGAGCAAGAATATTTTGTGGTGGATAATTCCGTTACGATGTTCGATCTGATCTGACATTGACTGGAAGAAATATTTTTACATAATCCCGCCAGGGGTCAATAATTGGATGATCATTATTTTGGAGCGATACCTATTCGGATTTGTGAATTCATGAAAGATTTGGAGATTCATGCTCACTAGTTGGGTATTCCTCTCAGAACTAGATATAACAAGGTGGTACCCTCTCAGTTTGAGGTTGTACCAATGTTTGGTCCGGTAAATGTAGCAAAAGATCAAAATTAACTCCTTAAAGATCTGATAGATTGGTTAGCAGACCGTCATGGATTGAAAATATTGTTTCATTAGAAGCCTTTTGCAGGATTAAATTGAAGTGGGAAACACAAGCATTGGTCTTTTATTTAGGATACTGGTGTGAACTTATTCCAACCGACCAGTAGTGCCCGGGAAAATTTGATTTTTTTTTAGTTTTTTTTGTGGCTACCATAAAAGTGGCAAATGATCATTCAGATTTCGTACGTGCGGCGATTGCTTTGGCTGGTAACGATTATCTTTTAGGTGCCAATTAAGCACCTCCAGCTATCATTTCTGTTTTTTTGGGATCTAAGTTGTCTTCCTCACTTGACGAGTTGGAACGTAATGGAAATATCAAAATTGAAAAAGAAGATAATTTATATATGAAATTGGGCATTGATCAAATTCTAGAAATCATTTTAGATAATACCGATAGGAATAGGACATCTCCCTTTGCCTTTACGGATAAATAAACTTGAGTTTAGGGCAGTATGTGATGCCAATGTTTCTAATTCAATCACAGTCATGAATTATATTTTCGCTAACCAGTTATTAGATTTTCATACGAAATTGATTAAAATGATATAAGCTGAAGATGAAAATAGATTGGCAGCCATTGATATTTAAGAGATCAAATCAAGGTATCTAAAATAATCAAATTTGAAGGGGTATGGTTACAGTTTAGATTTGGAAAAGGAATCAGAAAAGAGAGGCCAATCTAATGTAGGAGATACACCTAGAGCCCTAGACTTTTTAATCATAAAAAATTAAAAGATTTGTTCAGGCGTCATGGGGTGCTCAATAAGACTGAAATACTTGCATGGTATGAGATTATGCTTGAAAATTATATCATGAAAGTTCAGATAGAGCCACGAGTCTTAAGTGATTTAGCATTAAATCATATCATTCTTACTGGCATTACTTATCAAAATAAGTTGATTTAAATGCTAATGGCCCCAAGGGTTTTAGGAATCAATTCGGATGATATCATTGAAATTATAGAGGAGCTGTCAAAGTACGTAAGCACTATCAAGAAATTAACTAATGAAATCATAGAGGAAAGGAAAAAAGTTGATAAAATAGAGAATTCTTGATTGCGTGCAATAGCCAGCTGAGATAAAGTGAAAGATAAATATTTTGATCAAATTAGATATGCAGTAGATAAATTGGAATTAATTGTTGATGATGAAGATTGGTCCTTGTTAAGTACAAGGAGCTGCTATTTTAAAATAATTTTTAGTACAAAAATTAATGTTAATAATTTATGGTCTTCAATAAGCGACCGTGTTTTGAGTATTCCTTCCATTGACCTACTTTTTCTGAATTGAGGTAGCACCCCGTTTTGGAGATATTTCCGTTTAAATGAAAGAATGACCATGAACCTTGTCTTAAACCAAGAACCATTTTCCCTTCAAAGGCAAGTTTTTTGTTGATATGGTACCCTTTATAAAGCTCACTAAATAATCCATTTTGAAGATTGGCTTTGAGTTTTATTTCACCCTCTGGATAATACTCAAAATAAGAACCATTACCATTTTTAAGATTTCCTTTGGACAATAAATTACCCTCCATTGAGTAGCAATCAGAGACCTCTAAAAGTTTTCCTTGTCGCCAAGTTTGTTCCTGTTTGATCTGATCATTAGGATAAAAAAATCCCCATAAACCATGTTTTTCATCATTGAGATAACTACCTATGCTTTCCAGACTTCCATTTGTGTAATAATACACCCATTGACCTGTTTTTAAATCATATTCATATAAGCCTTCATAATCAATGGATCCTTTCTTGGTAAAGTATTTCCAAATACCCGATTTCTCATTTTGGAGGTAAGCACCAAGCGAATAAAGTTGATTATTTTCATAAAAACTGAGCCAAATTCCGCTTTTAAGTCCGAATTCATAGACTCCTTTTGAACTTTCGGTTCCGTCGGGATAAAACTCTTCATAGATGCCTTCGATTAGTCCTCTCTCATAGTTAAAAACTTTACTTCTGGTTCCATTGTCATGGTAATAAGTCCACTGATTAGATTTAATACCGTAGGTATAGCTTTCTGATCTACTGATTTCTTGATTGGGATAATAATAAGTTTGTCTTCCATGTTTCAGATTTGATTTGAAATTTTGGATAAAACTAATGTTCCCATTTGGGAAATATTCAGTCCAAGTGCTATCTTTTTTCCCCTGGTTATAAAAGCCTATCAGTGCAGGGCGAAGAAATTCGTAATATTCAATATAAATACCATCTAGTAAGCCCAATGAGAAATTACTTTCACTTAACATACGACCTTTCTCATCATATAGGTATTCTATGCCCTCTTTTTTCCCATTTTCATATAAGCTATTAGATTTAATGATTCCTTGCTTACTCCAAAAAAGCCACTGTCCTGACATCTTTCCAGAGACTACTTCTCCAGAAAAAGCTAGAACATTATTTTTGAAACGCCCTTGTACGGGTCCATCAGGCATAGTGTCCAACTTCATAATTATTTTTTCGAGATTTCTGCTTTGGGAGTAGCAATAAAAAGATAGCAAATAAAATATTACTAAGGATAATAACGCTTTCATACGAATGAATGTAAACCCAATTTTAAAGAATATGTATATTTTTAACCATCATTTTTAGGATAAACTAAATATTATACATATACAAAAGAATTTAACTAAAGAGTTACCATCGAATCAAAGCAGATGCCCAGGTAAATCCGCTGCCAAATGCAGCTAAACAAACTATTTTATCTTCTGTAATTAGTCCTTCTTGCCAAGCCTCACTTAAAGCTATGGGTATCGATGCAGCCGTGGTGTTGCCGTAATGCATGATATTATTGAAGACTTGGCTATCATTTAAATCCATTTTTTTTTGGATAAATTGACTGATTCTTAGATTGGCTTGATGTGGAATTAATATACCTATGTCATCAGTTTTAAGATCATTGGCCGATAATGCCTCCATGATTACTTCAGAAAATCTTACAACTGCATGCTTGAACACGAAGTTACCATTCATGTGCGGATAATAACTGGTGTCTTTAGGATCATTAGTTTCAATAATTTCAGGAACCCATCGTCCGGTGCTTGGCCCAATTAAGGCTAATTCTCTGGCATGTAAACCTTCAGCATGCAAATGAGTTGATAAAATACCGGCTTCCATGTTTTCTGATCTTTGCAAAACTACAGCTCCTGCTCCATCACCAAAAATTACACTTACTCCACGACCCCGAGTGCTTTTGTCTAGGCCGCCAGAATGAAGTTCAGAGCCGATCACCAAGATGTTCTCATACATACCTGTCTTTATAAATTGGTCAGCGACTGACAGGCTGTATATAAATCCTGAGCACTGATTTCGAACATCTAAGGCACCTATCTCTTTAATGCCCAACTCCTTTTGAACCATTACACCCGGTCCAGGAAAATAATAATCTGGACTGAGGGTAGCGAAGACAATAAAATCTATGTCATCAGGAGTTAAATTTGCATTTTTAATAGCTTTACGGGCAGCTTTAGTTCCCATTGAGGAAGTGGTATTACCATCTCCTGAAACTACCCAGCGCCTTTCTTTAATCCCTGTTCGTTCTTGAATCCATTCATCTGTCGTCTCCATTACGGATTCAAGAGATTTATTGGTTACGACATTTTCTGGTAAGAAGTGGCCAATACCAGCGATTTTAGAATTGAACATTGAAGTAAATTAATATATTTGGGGAGTAAAGATAGTTAAAGGTGTTAAATTGATCAAAAATTGGATGTCTTAAGCATTTTTCGTGCACCATTTATCTTTTACCTATAGGTTAAATGAATCAACTACCATAACATCCTTTGAGAGGCACCCATCAGATCAAAATCTCAATATTGGGTAATCGATTCAAAAGTAAATTTTATTATTGTTCTGTCATATAAAGGGGCTTCTTTCTAGCGCGTAAATACGCAAATAAATATCTTACCTATTGAATGCAGTTTAGATATTTATTAAATCTGAACTTTTTAAGAGTGGATAATATACTTGCAAAAAGTTTATCGAGTCATATTTCCTTATCGCATTGAATAAAGCTATATCCCTAAATAAATGAGTTTTGCATCTATAAAAAAAAATACTGATTATTTCACCTAACCTAAATGATTATTATTGGAATAAAGTGTAATTACCGAATTGATCTGAAGGTTGACTGTGTTTGATTAAAATTGGCGAATCTATGCTTAAATTGGATATCAACGGGCTAACTGGATGGGCTATTAGGTGTAATGTAAATTGAGTCTTTATAATCTCTTCGATTTCTTTAATTGGTGTGTCCTTATTCATCCAAGAGGCAGCGTTTTTTTTACTTAAACACAACGGCATATTTTCTTGGTAAGGGGTCATCCTTTCATCAGAACTTTGAGTAATCATTATGAAGGTATGATTTGCTTTCTCATCAAAATCATCTTTTTCTTCCCAAATCCCAGCGATTGAGAGGGGGTTTTTATCACAAGGAGAAATGAAATAAGGTATAGATTTCTTTTTTGCGAAAGGTTTCCAAATATAAAACCCATTTATAGGAATCAAACATCTATGGGACTTTAAACTTTGTTGATGAGATGTTTTTTTTAATAAAGTTTCAGTGTCGAGATTAAACAATTTAGGACTCATCTTTTTGTTATTTGCCCAATTTGATATCAATCCCCATTTAAAATATCGAAAATGGGTCAAATGGTCGAGAGTAATGACGGGTAGCTTTTGGGTCGGAGCAGCATTGTAGCGAGGTATAAACTCATCTTGAAAAGCGGCATTAAAATATTTTTCTAAAACCTCTTTATGGGTTGAAAGCACATAACGATCTATCATATTTTATATGAGTAATTTAGCCTAACTTTTAAAATAATTGACGGTAAATGCCTCATACCAATAAGTTTTTTTAAAAAAGTTAGGATAACCACAATGTCCACCTTGGGAGGTGATATTATAGGAAACGTAATCTGAATGGGCTATTTTAGATTTATTTAATGTTTTTGTTGCTAGAAAGGGATCATTCATTGCATTGATTATTTGTGTAGGAATTTGAATATTTTTTAGAAAATTTTGGGAGCTACATTTTTCATAGTAATCTTCAGCATGTTCAAATCCATGTACGGGTGCTGTAATTAGATTATCAAAATCGTAAATAGTATGAGCATTTTCGAGTTTTTTGAGATCGAAGAGTCCTGGGTACTGGGCATGTTTTGTTCGAGCTTTCTTTTTTAACGATCGTAAAAATCTTAGTTGATAAAGGGAGTTTTTAGGTGTATTCAAATGGAGTGAGCTCGATTTTAAATCTAGTGGTGCAGCAATTGCACAGGCCTTTTTAATGTTTTTATAAGTGCCTCGTTCACCTAAAAACTTGAGCGTCAAGTTGGCTCCAAGACTGAACCCAATAAGAAAAATTTCATTATAATTCTTTGATGTATGATTAATGACATCTAATAAGTCTTCGGTGGCACCACTATGATACATTTTGGGCAGCTTGTTTATTTGATCTGAGCATCCCCTGTAATTCCAGGCCAACACATCAAAATTTTGAGCATAAAGGGTATTGGCCATGCCTTTTACGTATGGACGATCTACATTTCCTTCCAATCCATGCGAAATAATGACCAGTTTGTTACTATTTTGCCTCATCCAAAATAAGTCTAAAAAATCTTGATCTTGGGTTATGATTCTTTCCTGAATATAGGGAGTTAAAAGTTTAATTCTTCTAAATAAAAAAGGATAAATAGTTTGGAGATGTCCATTACAAAGTATTTTTGGAGGTAAATACGCTCTTTTTTCATTTAATTTCACTGGTGTATGTTAAATTTATTAATATTCTTTAATTGACATTTAAATAATCTCTTTGCTTGCTTGATTAAAATCTGACTTGGATTAACTTTAAACTTTAAAATTATAGAATTGATCTAATAGAAATGGCAGAAGTAATTAAAATGCCCAAAATGAGTGATACTATGACCGAAGGGGTCATTTCCTCATGGCTAAAAAAGGAAGGAGATGAAATAGTCTCTGGGGATGTACTTGCCGAAGTTGAGACAGACAAAGCAACCATGGAATTGGAATCATATGAAGATGGTATTCTTTTGTACATAGGTGTCCCCGAGAAGGCCACCGCGGCTGTTGACGCGGTTATAGCCATTATTGGAGATAAAGGGGAAGATATTGAATCCCTCATTCCTTCGTCCACCCAATCAAAATCGGAATTTTTACCACTTGTCCCATCAGGAGAAACAGAGGTAACTACAAACTCTGATATTGAGCAAGCTAAAGCGACTACTGTAAATCCCTCTGGTATCCAGGCAACTGTTTTGAGGATGCCTAAAATGAGCGATACCATGACCGAAGGTGTAGTCGCAAAATGGTTGATGAAGGTAGGCGACCAAGTAAGTTCAGGAGATATTTTAGCTGAAGTTGAAACTGATAAGGCAACCATGGAGTTAGAATCTTATGATGATGGCACCTTATTATACACAGCAGTATCAGCAGGTAGTTCAATAGAGGTAGATGGTATCATTGCTATCATAGGTGAAGAGAATGCTGATTTTGAGGCTTTGTTGCAATTAGAAAATAGGGAATTACCAAAAGCCGAAGCGTTAGTTGCTGATACGGTATCAGTCCCAGCTCAAGTTAAAGAGTCAAGTGTTTCCGGTACCCAAGAATCTAATTCTAATGGACGGGTAAAAGCATCTCCACTTGCTAAAAAAATGGCTCAAGATAAAGGAATTGATTTGAGTATCATACCTGGATCTGGAGATGGTGGTAGAATTGTCAAAAAGGATGTAGAAACATTCGAGCCTTCATTTTCAACGACGACTCCGGTGGCAGCGACTTCCGGAAATTATGTAAAGTCTACAGTCGTGGATGCTGAGTCTTCTGAAGACATTTCGTTGACACAGATGAGAAAAGTCATTGCTTCAAGACTCTCTGCAAGTAAATTCAGTGCTCCACATTTCTATTTAACGGTGGAAATCAATATGGACAAAGCTATAGCTGCTAGGGTGAGTGTGAATGAAGTATCTCCAGTGAAGATTTCTTTTAATGACATAGTACTAAAGTCAGTCGCCAGTGCTATAAGGCAGCATCCTGATGTTAATGTGAGCTGGTTAGAAGATAAGATGCAGAAGCATCAACACATACATATTGGTGTGGCTGTCGCCATACCTGACGGTTTGGTAGTACCTGTAGTGAAATTTGCTGATACGAAATCGCTGGTCCACATTTCAGAGGAAGTAAAGGACTTAGCTCAACGTGCGGTTGCTAAGAAATTAGCCCCAGAAGAGTTTACGGGCAATACGTTTAGTATTTCCAATTTGGGCATGTTTGGTGTTGAAGAGTTTACAGCAATCATCAATCCTCCCAATGCATGTATTCTTGCTATAGGGGGTATTAAAGAGTCGGTGATAGTGAAAGATGGTATTATGAGTCCTGGGCACACCATGAAGGTAACTTTATCGTGTGATCATCGAGCCGTAGATGGTGCCGTTGGAGCGGCTTTTCTAAAAAGTTTGAAAGCAATGCTCGAAGACCCTATACGAATGCTGATATAAATTAAATTTGATAGTCATCAGGGTGATTTTTTAATAAAGTAATATTATGCCTAAATTAAGAACAAAATCTACCACGGTATTGGCTGTTCACCACAAAGGTCAGATGGCTCTGGGAGCAGATGGACAAGCGACTATGGGTGCTACGGTCGCCAAGAGTCACGTAAAAAAGATAAGAAAGCTGTCAGAAGGCACCATAATTACTGGATTTGCAGGCTCTACTGCAGACGCCTTTACTTTATTAGATCGATTTGATGAAAAGTTGAGTGCATTCTCTGGTAACCTAAAGCGTGCAGCGGTTGAATTGGCTAAGGATTGGCGCAGGGATAAATATTTACGACAGTTAGAGGCCATGATGATTGTAGCTGATAAAAATTTAATGTTAGTGATTTCTGGTACGGGAGATGTTTTGGATCCAGATGAAGATGTGGCTTCTATAGGCAGTGGTAGTCAGTATGCAAAATCAGCAGCTTTAGCACTTAAAAAGCATGCGGATCATCTTACTGCAGAGGAGATCGTTCGCGAAAGTCTGACCATTGCTGCAGATATTTGTATCTATACCAATCATAATTTGGTAGTAGAGATATTGTAAATTTTAAGTTCATTAAAAAGAACGCTTAATGGTTAAAATATATCATAATAATAGATGTAGAAAAAGTCGTTTCGCTTTGAAGGAGTTAACGGCCTCAGGATTAGAAGTGGAGGTCATTGATTATCTCAAAACGCCCTTGAATAATGCACAACTGCAAATACTGGTAGCTGCATTGGATATTCTACCATATGAATTAATCAGAAGAGGAGAAAAGATATTTAAAGAATATTACAAAGAGTTACATCATGATAATGTAGATTGGATTCAGGCTATGGTAGATTATCCCATACTAATGGAGCGTCCCATCATTCAAAAGAAAGATCTTGCAATTATTGGTCGTACCGCTGCATCTATCCAAAAAATAATAACTTATTAATAGCAGCGGTGCATTTGTATTTCCCGCTGGAGCCTTTTAAATCTCACAATTATTATGGCATGGAAATAGCTTCCAATCCATTTAAGGCCTTATTTAAATTAGGAATATTTTGGTTACATAAGTTTGTCATTTCCTTTAAAATTTGATCAAGATCTGCAGCAAGTTCAATGAAGACCTGGAAGGCTTGATCCGTTGGTGGGTAATCACCACGTTGCTGATCTGCCATTAAAAAGGCTAATCTATTGTTTACTTTAATACCATAATTTAATGGGTCCTGATTACTTTTATTTTTTGTCTGATGAATTGTACCTTCAATGATAGTCAATTGATCCAAAAAAGTAGCTATTTTAGCCAGTAGTTCAGGGTCTTTAATTTTAGATTTTATATATTTAATTTCTTGTCTGATTTTCTCAATGTCATGCATGGCTTGATGGGCCTGACTAACCTTATTTCTAACTTGAATTAAAAAATCAAATTGGGATTGATAATCTGATGGGGTATTAGACATTCGGGGATCTCCTAAAACAGTCAAATGTTGTTTTGTGGTATCACCATCCACTATTAGTTGGATTAAATAAGTTCCTGGTACTGCTTTCGGTCCGAGATTAGGAGAAGAATAGAGCACCATACCTGGAAAAGCTAAAAATCCAGGATACCGCAGATTCCAGATGAATTTATTGCCTCCAGTCTTTACCTGGAGTTTTGAAGAACTTTCTTTTGATTGATTAGAGTAAGATCGTATTACGGATCCGTCTATTTCTAAAATTTTAATGCGTACATCTGCCTTTTCATCTTCGACAAAGAAATTAAGCAAAGCTCCGCTAGGATGATTTGTCCCTTCGATTTTGCTATTGCCATTTTGGTCACTATGTACCATTCTGTATGCGGGCTTAGGTTTGTATAGGTGATGACTTTTAGCTAAAATTTTTCTATTAATTTGTCGTACAGGGCCCAAATCATCAATCATCCAAAAAGACCGTCCATGTGTCGCTGCTATTAAGTATTCCTCACGAACGTGTAAGTCTCGGATGGATACAATCGGTAGGTTCAACCTAAAATTTTCCCAATTTGCCCCATCATTAAAGGAGATATAGAGACCCCATTCTGTGCCTGCATACAAAAGTCCGGGACGCACTAAATCAGCTCTGATGGCTCGTGTGTAATCGCTCTTTTCAATACCCAAAGTTATAACAGTCCATGTTTCTCCATAATCTTTGGATTTGTAGAGATAGGGGGTATAATCTCCAAATTTATAAGCTGTTGCCGCAACATATACCCCCCCAGGATGATGTGGATCTACATCAATACAGTTTATCATATTGTTTTTTGGAGACATTGGAGGGGTGATATTGGTCCAATTTTTCCCTCCATCACGGGTGATGTGAACCAGGCCGTCGTCACTTCCTGTATAAATTACGCCGGCCTCTTGTTTGCTCTCTGCCATGGCAAAAAGGGTACCATAAAATTCTACACCTGTATTATCTTGTGTAATTGGACCTCCTGATGATTTTAAGGTATGCGGTTCATTCCGGGTGAGGTCAGGACTGATCACGCGCCAGCTTTGTCCTTCATTTACACTCTCATGTAAGTAATTGGATCCTGCATATAGTCTGTAGGGATCATGGGGACTAAACATTATTGGATAATTCCAGTTGAATCGATATTTCATTACTTGTACACCTGATCCTGCCGGATTATAAGGCCAAATATTTGTAGAGCGTGTTTGATTTGTAATATGATCTTTACGGTTCATATAACCTTTATATGTGCCCCCATACACGATATTTGGATTTTTCGGATCTGGAGCGAGATGTGCACTTTCACCACCTGCGGTGGGCTCCCAATCTCGTTCAGTAATGGCACTTCCACTGCTTCTGTGTGATATTCTGATAGCTGAATTATCTTGTTGGGCACCGAGTATTTTGAAAGGGAAACTGTTATCCGTGGTTACCCGATAAAACTGAGCGGTTGGTTGGTTGTGATAAGTTGTCCAAGTGGCACCGCCATCTATCGTTACTTGGGCACCACCATCATCGGCAATGATCATACGTTGATTATCCTTAGGATCAATCCAAAGATCATGATGATCACCGTGGGGTGAATTGAATCCCTCCCAAGTCTTACCTCCGTCATCGGAGCGATGATAACTTGTATTCATGACATATAAGCGATCTTCATTTTGTGTATCTGCGTAAATGCGTGAATAATACCACGCTCGTTGTCTTAAAGCATTTTTTGAGCTGATGTAGGTCCATTTCTCTCCACCATCATCAGATCGATAGACGCCTCCATTTGCATTCTCTATTATGATCCATATTTTATTAGAGTTTAGTGGGGAAACTGCTACACCTGAAATACCCCAAACACCTTTAGGTAGGCCTGGCTTGTGAGTTAACTCTCTCCAATGATCTCCACCGTCGGTACTTTGCCAAAACTTACTTCCAGGTCCTCCACTATCCATACGATAACCATTACGCTTGATTTCCCATGTATTTGCATAAATAATTCTTGGATTATTAGGATCTAGCATTAAATCAACAGCACCGGCCTTATCTGATTCAAATAATATTTTTTCCCATGTTTTTCCACCATTTTTCGATCGGAACACACCACGCTGCATATTGGGTTTCCATAGATTTCCCATAGCAGCAACATATACCCTATTCGGGTCAGTTGGATGAATACGAATGCGACCGATATGTTCGCTTTGCTTCAGACCAATGAATTGCCAAGTTTTGCCTGAATCGGTACTTTTCCATATTCCTCTACCCGAAGAGACGTTTCCTCTGACTGTTTCTTCTCCTTCGCCTACATATATGACATTTGGATCTGATTCACTGACCGCAATCGCACCGATGGATCCACCAAAGAATCCATCCGAAATATTTTCCCAAGTTTGACCTCCATCTGTAGTTTTCCAAACTCCGCCTCCCGCGGTACCCATATAGTATAGATTGCGATTACCAATGACACCCGTCACAGTTGCTGACCGCCCTCCTCGAAAAGGGCCAACCAATCTCCACTCTAATCCACCAAGTTTGCTCACTGGAATTTCTTGATGGTTGGTTTTTGTTTTTGATTGCTTTCTTTGCGCCCATGATAAGGGGCTTATGATTAATGTAAAAAGAAATGCGAGCAGTAGATAGGCGAATATATTTTTCATTTTTTTTTTTTGAGTAATTTGAATTTAAATAATTTTTGAAACAGAGCTTTCTTATTTGGGATGAAAGGTTGTATTTTTAGCCTTTCGGTAATAATCGAATTGAATAAGTATTAATTTATTGTACCGCTATGATGATAGCCGTGGCATATGAAAAAATTATGGTTTAATCTAGGGAGGTATTAGGCCTTTATATTATAATCAAACACAAGCCAATTCTACAGGTCATTTAGAGGATAAATCTTGATAATGAGATGTAATTATCCGAGCTCTTAGGAGAAAGGGTTGGACTAAACCTAATGGAAGTTTTAGGCTACTTGGGTCAATTGCTGCAAGTTATTGATCTTGTGAATCGTAATAAAAGAAAAGTAAAAAGGTAGTTATTCTAATGGGTCATCCATATAGCCTATGGTCATTTCTAACATAGCCTTTTGACCCAGTGATCATCGCTGAGTCAGTTACATAAAAGTCTTGGGTATAGTGTGGAGCCACCAACGCTGGATCGGATTCTTTTGGACATCCTTTGATTAAAAAAAAGGGTACCTTTTTTCCGAATAAAGAGAAATCGATAGCTTACGTAATGGCAAGATGTAATAGGACATACTCGGGCCAAAGGTTCCACTAGAGCCAGTTGACGCTGTTTTTGAGTGTAGTATCATTAATAGTTACTAGTACTTCTCGATCAATGTCTGTAGTGACTTTTGCACCCATACTCTCTCCTATTTTTTAGTTGTTCAGATCATTATGAATTTTGTCTTGCATTTTTGTATCCAAGGTGCGAATGGTCCCGATCATTTCAGTACTTTCAGGAATGATATTATTACGTATTCCTGAGTGAGTACTCTGACTGTAATAACCGCACCTTCATTGGTCAGCTCTGTTTGTCGACTTATGATTGTTTGAAGGTTATTGATGATTTTTGTCTAGGTGACGATGGGATCTATTGAAGTCTTATAGTTGTTAGGCGTAAGATTGTTCTGAGACAACGTTAATTACAAAACACTCAGTAGCGCGAATATACCACTAAATTTATAAGCAAGTATCCCCTTAGGGGTATCAGCCGGAATATGAAGACCAAAGGTAAACTCAACTTTTGGATTCATCAGTATTCCTTCTTTAATCATTCGTTTAGCCCCATCATCTTCTCCTGGGGGGCCTTTTCTGCAGGTTGAAAAATAGATTTAACGGTTCCTTTTGTATCTTTTTTAAGACCACTGAGTACTTCGGCAACACCTATTAACATGGCGACGCGTGTATCGTTACATCAGGCGTGCATGATACCTGCAACTCTATTTTTAGAGGTGGAAGTGGCCTTTGAAGTCCATTATATTTCCACTCTTTTCGTAATTGGAAGCCCATTCTTATAAGCCCTCAAGGTAATCTCGGGACCTGCTTGGCCTCCCAATAAAATACCTACACCACCTGTTTTGGCTACTTCTTCTCTTAATTTGAGATTAAATCTCACATATGTTGGACAACTTTGGTTGCTGTTTCAAATTCCAAGTTTGACAACTCTGGATGCTCATGAATGTCATGGTGCCATTCGATTACTTTAGTCTTTTTTTTTCCGCTTCGAAATGGGATTTTTTCATAAAATTTAATGATTGGCGGAACATCAATTTGCCAATATAAGAAATGATTAGGATTAAACAACTTTAATATTCATAAGGAAAAAAATAAACATATGAATTTTAGAACTGAAATTAAAAAGAAAGGGCTACCGAAATGATAGCCCAATTCATTGACCAAAATAATATGAAGAAAAGAGATTATTAATTAAAATTAATCTCGTTTAAAATTATTAAAAAAAAATCATTTAAACCATTGAACTGAGAAAAACCTTCTAAAACTTATTTAATTTGAATCAAATTGTTTTATAAATTACATTACGTAAAGTAGAACTTTTTGTGATTTGGCTTATATGTTCTTTAGGCCTGCAACACCTCTTTAACCCTTTGAGCAGCGTCTTTAAGTAGAATGGCTGATGTGACTTTCATTCCGGAGGATTCAATAATTTTGACTCCTTCTTCAGCATTGGTTCCTTGGAGCCTTACGATAATAGGAACCTCAATAGCTCCAATTTTTTTACAAGCTTTCACAACACCATTGGCTACACGATCACATCGGACGATACCTCCGAAAATATTTACAAGGATGGCTTTTACCTTTAGATCTTTTAAAATAATTCTAAAACCTGCCTCTACTGTTTCAGCGCTGGCACCACCTCCAACATCAAGAAAGTTGGCAGGTTCCCCTCCAGCGAGTTTAATCATATCCATTGTGGCCATAGCAAGACCAGCGCCGTTGACCATACAGCCAACATTTCCATTTAATTTCACGTAATTAAGACCATGCGTTGCGGCGGCAATTTCCAAGGGATCTTCCTCTGATAAGTCCCTGAGTTCTAAAATCTCTTTTTGCCTGAAAAGGGCATTGTCATCAATATTTACTTTGGCATCCACAGCCAATATTTTCTCGTCCGAGGTTTTGAGTACAGGATTGATTTCAAAGATCGCTGAATCTGTATTTTTAAAGGCTTCATAAAGGGCTTGAATGAACTTTACCATTTTTTTTAAAGAGGTCCCGTTTAGTCCTAACGCAAAGGCTACTTTTTGTGCTTGAAAACGACCTAGGCCCACAGCCGGGTCTATCCACTCTTTAATTATTTTTTCAGGATTATTTTTAGCTACTGTTTCTATATCCATTCCTCCTTCAGTGGAGGCCATAATTACATTTTGTCCTACCCCGCGATCTAAAAGGATTGATAGGTAATATTCCTTCGGTTTAGACGCTCCAGGATAATATACGTCCTCTGCAATCAATATTTTGTTGACTTTCTTACCTTCAGGTCCAGTTTGATGAGTTACGAGTATACCTCCTAAAATAGCAGCACTTTTGGGACCAACTTGGTCGATGTTTTTTGCTAAAATTACACCATGCGATCCGGTCTCCTTTATTTTTCCTTTCCCTCTACCTCCAGCATGGATTTGTGCTTTGATTACTAACCAATCAGAGTTCGTTTCTTTTTGAATATCGTGTGCCGCTGAAATCGCTTCATCAACTGTACTTGCCACTTTTCCTCGCTGGATGGCCACGCCGTAGCGTGCTAATATTTCTTTTGCCTGGTATTCATGGATATTCATGTATTAATTTTTTGTAATTCTAAACAAAGTAAAGCACCATTCATTGCTTGATTATTTTGCGAATCTAATTCATAGTTTGGGTTTAATCAAATTATATAAATAATTGACAACTATATTTGCAATTATGCTAAATGCTAAAGAGGTTTATAAAAGTTTTGGGACACTCAAAGTATTGAAAGGTATAGACTTGGAAATAGTCGAAAAAGAGGTGATATCCATTGTAGGTGCCTCAGGTGCAGGAAAAAGTACGCTACTTCATATTTTAGCAAGCCTGGATAAGCCAGATAAAGGATCCGTAAAACTTAAGGGGCAAAATCTATTTTCTTTATCATCGAAAAAGTTGGCCAAATTTAGGAATGACAATATTGGTCTTATTTTTCAATTTCACAATCTTTTACCAGAGTTCACGGCCTTAGAAAATGTATGCATACCTGGCTATATTGGTAACCGTGGTGAGGCTGATGTCTTAAAATCAGGAATGGAGCTTTTAGACCGCTTGGGGATTAAAGAAAGGTCGTCCCACAAACCGTCGGAATTGTCTGGGGGAGAGCAACATCGTGTGGCTGTGGCACGTGCGCTTATCAATCAACCGGAGATAATTTTTGCGGATGAACCTTCAGGTAACTTAGATTCTTCTAATGCGCACGCTCTGCATAAATTATTCTTTGAACTCAGGGATGACTTGGGTCATGCTTTTGTAATAATCACTCATAATGAAGAACTTGCCGACATGGCTGATCGTAAACTTGTAATGCGAGATGGGCGAATGGCTTAAAGTTCAAAATTTCAAAACCTGTATGATAATAAAAAATAAGTTGACCATTGGTTTGAACATTATACCTACTCAAAAATAGGGCTACTATAATGGGTTGCGGATCGACTTGATCTAATAAGAGGCTTTGATGCAAGCATAAAGATGTGTGTTTAATGAAAGCAGTACAAAAGCAAGCATACTTTTTTTCATTTCGTGAACATAGGATGAGGAAAATCCTATTTAGCTTGTTATGCTGTTAAAATGGACTCAATTAAATCGATTGTTTTAGTCATGATGTCAAGAAAAACTATGAGTTTAAAAATAAAATACTAACAGGAATTAGTTGTGGTATCGAACCAACAAAAAAATTATTTATAAGTATTCCATTATAAGTTCTGACCATAGTAAGTAACCTTGAATATTTAGATGGGTACCATCATACGTTAGAGATGATTTAATCAATCCATTATCAGCAGCAAAATGTGGGTTGAGATCAATCAAGGTGTAAGTTCCATTTGATTGATATAGTTTAATTGAAGCATTTACAGCATTTATACTTTGATTTATAAAATCCCTGGCCGTTGGTAAGAGTGTTTGAAGATAAATCTTTGTTTTGGGTAATTTCTCGTGGAGTTGAGACGTAATTTTAAGTAAATTGTTTATTACATATTCGGGGGAAGGGATCTCTTTACGATAGTAAAGATTGAAGAGGTCATTTACGCCAATCATTATAAATATTGACTTGGGTTTATACTTAATCAATTCACCAAGTCGTACAAGAACTCCATCGGTGACATCTCCGGAAATACCTCTATTCTTTACATTTGCAATATTCAATTTACCTCCCCAATCTTTACCTCCTTCAGTAATGCTATTACCTATGAAAACAACATCTCCAGGATTTATAGGATTTTTTTTAAATTTTTTTATCCTTTTCTTATAATGATTTTTCGTCCATCGATCATGATAATCGATAATAGTATTTTTGGAAGGATAAATAACTTCTAAATTAGTTTGGCTT
The DNA here is from genome assembly GCA_902605755.1 of uncultured Marinoscillum sp. GTDB lineage: Bacteria > Bacteroidota > Bacteroidia > Cytophagales > Cyclobacteriaceae > UBA4465. The sequence goes on from CACLDR010000014.1 coordinate 21,052, forward strand.
AGTGCATATCTAGAATTAGTGAATACAGTTAGAAACAGCAAGCGAATAATAATTTTTCTATACATGGAATTTCGAAGGTAAGTTGATTTGATGACTATTTACGGGACATTTTTCTGTAATAGAACTCTTCAAGTTAACTAATTTGATCACCTTTAATAAAACTTAAAATTCAAAATTGAATAAAAACATAATTCTAAAGCGTAATCTCCAAAAATAAATTACAGATCAAAATGAATCAGCTCATTTATGATAGGAATTGAAGGCTGAGCTCCTCGTTTTGTTACTGAAATAGCAGCCGCTTTATTAGCTATTTTTATTGCCTCTTCTAACTTTTTATTGTCAGATAAGGAAGATGCTAAATATCCATTGAATACATCTCCTGCGGCAGTTGTATCTATTGCCTTCACGTTCTTGGCTGGAATTAATTGAGAACTTTTATTTTTTGAATTTAAATAAACGCCCTTTTCACCAAGTGTGATTAAAATTGCATTCCTAACTTTTTTTAATAATTCCTTTCCAGCTGCCTCGAGTTTTTCTTCATTGTCTGGATAAATTCCTACTAGGTTCTCTGTTTCAGATTCATTGGGTGTAATAATATCAACCATACTTAGTAATTCATCGGAAAGTATTTGCGCTGGTGCTGGATTTAAAATAGTTTTAACGTTATTTTTTTTTGCCAATCTCAAGACATACTCCACTGTTGATATTGGAATTTCTAACTGAATTAGAATAATATCTGCTAGAATTATTTTTTCTTCAACTAGCATAATATCTTTAACAGATAAGTAATTATTTGATCCCGGGGCTACAACTATTGAATTTTCACCTGATATTTCATCAACTATAATTACTGCTACGCCAGAGGGATGTACTTTATCAATAAAAATATGATTTAAATTAATATTCTCTTTTTTATATTCTTTAATAGCTCTATTTCCAAAATAATCGTTACCAACTTTACAAATAAAGGTAACGTCACTTCCTGCTCTTGATGCGGCAACTGCCTGATTAGCACCTTTGCCGCCTGAAATCATGTTAAAATCCCCCCCAAGTACAGTTTCGCCGGGCGATGGTATTTTTTTTGAATCAACAACGAGATCTGTATTGCTACTTCCTACTACAACTATCTTTCCCATATTTATACGTTTTTAGCCATTATTATAAGACCAAGTCCCAGGATAAATAAAATAAACATCAGCCATATTAAACTATTAGTCCCCTTAGGAGCGTGTTTAAATTCTTTCCAAATAAATACACCCCAAATCGCAGCTACCATTGTTGCCCCTTGACCCAGACCATATGAAATTGCAAAACCAGCTTTGCCAGCAGCAATCATGTTCAACAACATACCAAGAGCCCATATCATTCCACCAAATATTCCGATAGAATGTAACTTAGGATTGCCTCTTGTAAAATAATCACTGTATGATACTTTGTCTCCAGTCACGGGTTGGTACATGAAAAATGTGTTAAATAAAAAATTTGATAGGAAAATTCCTAATGAGAATATAAAAACCGCTGAGTAAGGGGTCAGCAAACCTTTATCGGGATTTATAAAATCAGTTGAAATAGAGGATGCAACAAAACGGTAAAAAAAACCCATCAAAATTCCTGCAGCTAAAGACAATAATATGCCTTTTCTGGTTGATTTTCCGCTTGAAATTTTTTTATAAATTAAGGCATCAACAACAATCGCAGATGTGACAAAACCAACTCCTACAAAAAGTAAAATTGGGTCTCCAATTGGTACAGCAATAAAATTAAGAATAACGCCAAGGACAAGGGCGATTCCTATTCCAATCGGAAAAGCAGTTGCCATTCCAGCTATGTCGATAGCAGCTACTAAAAGTAAATTAGCGATGTTAAAAATAATACCGCCAAGTAGAGCCAGCAAAATGGCGTTTAAGCTAGCCTGGACAAGATTAGGAAAAAAAGCTTGTCCATTTTCTCCAAAACTACCTAATGAGAGTCCTAGCGTAAGGGAAAGGATGATAATGCCAAAGGTGTAGTCCCAATAAAAAAGTGGAAACTCCCACCTTTTGGATGCCATTTTCTGGGTATTTGCCCAAGATCCCCAACATAGCATTGTAATTATGCATAATAAGACAGCTAAAGGGTACGATTTTACAATAAACATAAATCTTGCATTTAAAAAATTAGTTCAAAAATTAGTTTAATTAGAATTCAAAGTATTTACTTAAATTATTTAAATATCTATCAGCCAATTATTAGTCGTTTAAAGATCTTACCACAACGTACTATGTAGATGCCTGGAGGATAATGTGACAAATCGAAAGTTAAATTATTACTTGTTAACTTAAAATTTTCAATTTTCTTTCCGGCAATGTTTGTAACATCTATCTCTAAATCATTTTTAACTATATTTTTCCCAAAAAATAACTCAAATAGGCCATTTGAAGGATTTGGGATGATTTTAAAATCGGCCTTTTCATCTAATTCCATAAACCCGGTTTTCAGATCATTTAATTTTATACTCCATGAAATTTCAACCGCATCGTTTGCAAAGCCATCTACATTACTCAAAGCAAAATATATAAAATCATCTTTCGACATATTTTTCAACTCAAATATTTTTGCATCATAATTCCAAGACCGACTTCTTCCATTAATAGAAGCGACCATCCCTTTATGGTCTGTAAATAGTTTTAGCTCTGAGTCTGAATTATCGTTATGAACACGCCTTATGCCAAAATTTGAGATGGTGTAGTTTCCAGAATAGGGAACTTCAAATGCACAAATCAACAGTTTCTCGGAGTCAGTTGGATGCATTTGTAAATCTAAAACTCCAGGAAACCGGCCTATATTTTCTGCTATATCAACTCCTTGTGGCACAATGCTTTTGCCCACATAAGGGTAATCTTCCCCCCAGAAATTTTTTAATCGATTAAATTTATCTGGATGTTCCCCAGGATTATAATTTTCTAGTGCATCCCCCTTAATTATTCCATCGTCATTTGAGGAAATATAAAACTGCAATGGTACTTCCGTTGTTCCATCACTTACGTATGCTTGAGGATTGCCTGATTGAATTTGAACATCATAGGAGTGCCATGTATGGAATAGGAGATCTGGTAATTTTTGAACTGTAATAATTTTAGATATTTCTGATACTATGCCTGAGCTTGAAGTGACTTTTAATGTTATTTTATATGTTCCCGCGTCAGAATAAAAATGAGAAACATCACTACCAAAGTTTTTTTCTCCATCTCCAAAATCCCACTCATATGTAATGATATTCTGGTTTTTCTCAGCCAAACTACCGCTGGCATCTAACTCTACACTTAAATTGTTTATTTTTATATCATAAAGCGGGACTATGGCATAAAATAAAGATTCAAAAGCTCCTATGTCAGTACCATTTCCAAAGGGGATCTTATTATCATTGAGATCTTTTTCATAGAGAGTATTTTCACCTCTATCAACTGCTGGACTTCTCTCAAGTAAATTCAAATTTCGGTCATTAAAATTGATAAACATTGGGTCTGCAATTATCTCATTTTCGCCGAGGGGATAACCTTTTGGATTATTGGAACTGCTATCTATTGAGAAATAGATGTTACTACTAGTAGAATTTCCTGGATTTTCCCATTCGAAAGCTTTAACATCATTCGCTAAAACGAAAATGTTATTACGAATCGATCCTTTGGGAATAGCATGATGAAGACTTATACCCCAATTGAAATCTGTGTTTGCGGGAAGATTACGAAGGATTGTATTATTTTCAATAATCGGATCATCTCCTATTGGCCCATCCAAAAACCATTGGTAATCATCACTGTAATTGTAATAGATTTTAAGATTACCCCAAGTACAATTATCACATTCTGAGTTATCGTAAGTCTCAAGAAATCCTTGATTGCCACGGCTGATATTGTGATGTATTTTCCAGTTTGTATGAATACCCTCATCATCAATCTCAATTGCTCCCCCATCAAAACCATAATTATTTGGAGCTAAAAATCCTTCAATTTTGTTATAACCAATTTCACCATCAAAGCCTGATACCACTATAGCCATTGGACCCCACCATTCATTAATACCTCCTCCTGGGCTATGAAAATAATTATTTTTTATTTGGATGTTATTAGCATAAAGTCGGACCCCTACACGACATTGACTAAATTCACAATTCTGTATTGTAATATGATGATTTTCTCGGTTAAAAGAAGATATTCCTGCGACCGATCTAGGACCACTTAGGCCACAATTAAAAATATGTAAATCATTGATTGTAATATGATTTGCCATTATTTGAAAGGCGTTTCCGTTATTAATGTTTGGATTAGAGTTACTAATTGAGGGCTTATTACCAACACCATAAGAGCTAAATACAATCGGAGAATTGAAAGAACCTGAAGACATAATTTTTATAGTTCCATTCCAATGAGATCCACGTTGGAAAAGTATTGAATCACCTGGATTAAACACATGCTCATCAATTTCATTTAATGAACTCCAAGGCCTATTTATAGTACCATCGCCATCATTCGCACCATTGATTGATGATAAATAATAATTATTATTATTTAATGGTTTATCAATTATCCAAAATTCATCAGTAGCCTTGCCTCTAATTTCTTCAATAATGACTTTATTAACTAATAAGATAAAACGATTCGCCATACCCGAGAAGGTGTCTAACGTATCACCAAAATTCAATCGGGTTCGATTAATATTATAGAACTCAGAAAAGTCATATTTATTGAAATGATCTTGAATAGAATCAAAACCGTACATAAAACCTAATAGGCCACCCCAAGTCGCGGTTGGGTTATCCGAGTCTTGTCCTGATAATGTTCCAATTTGAATTGTCCTTTTCATATCACCTTCACCAAAAAGAAGACTGATTATACTAAAACCAAAATTGCTTCCACAATCATAAAATTCTGTATAGTTGTAACCATCTGCACCCCCTTTAATATAATGGTCATGAAATGTATCTCGAACTATCTCCCAATCATTTTTATCTTCAGAGTTTATATACTCGTTTCGAACCCAATCATACATTTTAGCGATGTAAGATGTCTCAGGGATAAAACTTCTTGCGGAGTCGGCCAATTGCAATATTTGATTTTTTCTAGGTAAATCTTCATCTATTCCAATTGAAAGTGAGTGCATAATTATATAAAATTGTGCAGCGTACATGGAGTGAGAATAAGCGGTAGTTCTGATTGGAAGATATGATAGATCTAAGGCAATATTTGGCCTCAAGGGGGCTAGTAATCCAAATATTTCTGTAGTCAGCTGAGCATCTATCATTTCCCAGTTTTCATTTAAATAGGGTAAAGATGTAGCTGGAGGAATTATCTTTTCTTCTCGCATTAGATTAAAAGCAGATTCATTTGATACCCAAAGAAAGTTTTCTTCCTCAGCCGAAATATGCTCTATCCACTGCTGTCTTATTTGATCACCTGTTAGCCGATAGGTATTGTAAGTTTCCATGGCGTGCTGATAAATGTATTCTATATCTGTATCATCATCTGCACCCCATATTTCTTTATTTAAAACAAAATCAATGTAAGTGCCATAATCTTCATTACCTTGATTTGTATTCCAATCATTATCAGTATAATATGGTTTTCCATTTCTCTGGCCTTCGGTTTTTAGACCTGTCCAATTTGCTATACAACTGCCAAGCCAAAATCCTTTTATTTTGTCCACGTACTCCTCTTTATTGATAGTTTGTCCACTCAAATAAGAAATATTGACAAAATAAATTAGAGCTAGTATTCCTGTAATTTTTTTCATGATAGAATTTTAGTATTCTTCTAAATCTATTAATTAGAATTTGAAACTAGAATATGATTTTCCATTGTATAGTAAAAATTTTTCATAATTTCCTCTTTATTAAAATCATGCCAAATTATGATTTTTCTATCATTTTGAGGTCTTTCTATCCATTTGCTTTGTTTTAAAGAGGGACTTGCAATTTCAGTGGCGATTGCCCAGGACGAATTTTTTATTATTGCGACTGCGGCCATATCAAAAAGTGCTCGAGCTTGGTTGTATCCTTGATCATATCCATCATCGAATTCTTCAATTTTTTCAAATAGACTAACTGAGTAATCACCGAAATTTAAATATTCAATACCATCCCTGCCAATTACAGGTTTTTTTATTTTAGGACCCAAACCAGGCATTATAGCTCTTATATCTTTTAGGTATGCTTTAACAGCATCAGTCCCTGAGGGTTTGTCGTATCTAACTAGAACAATCTCAAAATTCACCTTACTATCTAGGATATATTGAAGGGCAGTTGGGTCATCTTCCTGATTGTACTCTCCTGGTTCAGGATAATTTGAGCCAAGCCAAACAATTCTAATATTATCCATAATGGAAGGCTCTCTTAATAAAGCCAATGCTATATTAGTTAACTTACCTACAGGTAATAAAATAAGTTTTCTATTATTTGATTCCTTTGCTTTTGAAATAATAAAATTTACTGCATCAGCACCGTCGAAATTAGGATTTTTTATGTCTTTTTTAATTTCATCAAAACTACCACTGGCACCTTTATATATAATTATTTTCTCATCCAAGCCACATAGCTGAAGAATTCTTTTAGCTTCATCATAATGTGAATCAATATCCCCACCATTTTTTGTCTTATTAACAGTAATTCCTTCGACATCAAAATCATTACCACTAAACAATAAGTATGCCAAAGCATGTTGATCGTCAAGCTCATTATTCGCATCCGTATCAAATAGTATTCTTTGCTTACTTAATTCTTGTGGCTCAAGTTTATATCCTTGCTGACTTAATGCGGAAATTTGATCAAACACACTATGATCTCCAATAATTTTGCCATCTTTGAATTGAAAAATAACAATTCCCTCTGCTTTAAATTTCCTACCACTTTCCTTTGGGGTTCCCTCAATTTCAAAATTGACTGCAGCCTTTTCAGAGCTATATAATTCCTCCAAGTAGTTGATTTTTATATTAAAATAAGATTCTCTGTAATTTTTGATGTATTCCATAAGAGATTTTATTCCATTTATCTCCAGATTTCCTTCACGCTTTAAATAATCTTGATGAACTGCTGTTTCAAGTAACTCATATTTCCCCGAATTCCAAACTTCATTGAAAATATGTACCGCTTCCCTATGAGAAGGATCTTTTTTTACAGAGCAACCATTAATTATCAAGCTACAAATAATTAATGAACTGAGGATAAATCTATTCATAAATACCATTTAAATTTCATCGTAAATAATAGCTCTGGCCACTTTAAGTTTATTACCTTCAGATTTCTCTGATTTTTCATTTTTAATTTTGATGCTTAGCTTATGATCACCTTTTTCTAAGTTCATAACATGTGCCAAATGTGCTCCATTTAACCATCCATCTCCTGCACCCCAATTCATTTTTTTATAATAATTATCTCTGGATCGGTGAAATTCACCATCGATAAAAATATCAACTCGACCACAATCAATATCAAATCTCCCCATAATTACCGCTCCCGTTCCATTAAATTTTAACGTTAATTCCGATCCTGCAGTTTCAGCTTGCATTTGAGTCTCTTCACCATCCCATTGATTGGTTTGATTTACTTTTTCCCATTCACCTTGCCATTCCCAGTAATTCGTGTCCGTGATAGTAACCTTTTCTTTGGGAAATATATTTGGAAAAGAGACTTCTAGTTTCGCTGGAACAGGTTCTTGTTTTTTTATAAATAAAATATTATCTTTTATTGTTCCTCCGTTCTGATAAACTAATTTTTTTGCATAATAAAGCGTGCGATCAACAGCCTTATTAAATGAATAATCAGTATAAATAAACAGTGAGTCGGCTATTTCATCAATGTATTTTGTCCAGTCGCTGGGTATTTTATCATAACCAAGTATAATACCCATTACCCCTGCGCAATTTGACGGGTTACAATCGGAATCAGCTCCGCATCTGGCACTAATTTCCATACTCCTTTCAAAGTCTCCCTCTCCATAAAGCAAACCAATGGCAATAAAGGCGCCATTCAGCTTCGCATCAATATTATATTCCGATAACGCACAGCAAATGTCAGTTTCTCCCCATTTATCATATATTCTTTTCCAAGTTTTTTTCCAATCTTTAGGATTTCGTTCATATCCATCAACGACATCACGCAAGATGGCATGATAACTACTCTCAATAGGTAATGATTTCATAGCAGTAAAAAGTACTTTTTTAACATCATTTTCAAAATACGCTGCTGCATATAATGCACTTACGAACATTCCTCCATAAACTCCATCACCGTAATTCATAATGTGACCAATTTTATCACAAATTTTATTAGAAGATTGAGGCATACCAGGATTCATCAGTCCTATATAATCGGCCTCAATTTGGAAATCTATATCATCTGAATGTAGGTTATAATCAGGATGTCCTGAATTCGGTGGCATAATTCCGTTCCATATATTCATCCTAGCTCCTCGGTTAGCATGCCATAACATATAACCTGAGTTTGCAAATGCCTCTCCAAATTTCTCAACGGGTGCATCAATTCCATATTTATCCATGGTCATCATAAAGCTCATTTGAACATATAAATCATCCTCTGAAATTGATCTTCTAAGTGTCTCAGGAGACCAATCTATTGGATCTTCATTAATCCTCCCGTTATAAACGAACTCCGTGGGTGCACCATATGACACCCCAATCATTTTACCTGCCCATCCCCCGGCAATTTTATTTCGAAGTTTATCTTCAGTAATAGTTATATATTCTTGGCTAGAGTTTTTACAAGATATAAACCCCAGAAATAAAAGGAAAAAGATATAATTTCTCATTTAATTCGAATTAAATTATTTAGAGTAGTTATTATTGATTAATATAAAATAAAGAGATCATTACTAAAGATTTTTATATTTTGATTGCTTTCTAATAAAATAATTTTAAAGGCTGAATCAATACTTGTCATATCATACATTTCAATAAAACGGAGAAAATGAAATTGAAATATAATTTATTTACCATCCTGGGTTCTGTGGCAAAAGATTAGGATTGATGTCTAACTCATCTAATGGAATGGGAAACAGCTCATCCTTATTAACCCTAAAATTTTCAAAAATAGAGTCTCTTTTGATTGTGGTATTCACAGCTGGAATTGTAAAGTCAGCTGCCACTTGAGGCCCATATTCTCCCCATCTTTTTAAATCAAAAAATCTTAAATATTCTCCACAAAGTTCTACTAAACGCTCATGCTTAATTTGTTGCCTAAATTCTGCTTGGTTTAATTCGCGACCAGCAGCGATTTCTATATTGTTCATATTAGATCTATTTCTTACAATATTTACATATGAATGGGCCTCTGATGTATTACCATTTTCATTAAGTGCCTCTGCCAGCAAAAGAAGAATATCTGAATATCGAATCAAAATCATATCTCGCCCTCCATTCTTCCATTGAACATAACCTGAACCATTGTTAATTTCATTATAGACTGCATCATTCTCATTAAACTTATAAAAACTTGCTCCCGTAACGATTTCTGTAGTATTTGTGATCCACCATGCCCATGTCTGACCGTAAAGCGTTTGATCAGTATATTCTGTAAAAAGGCTTACATTCATTCTTGGATCAAGATTACCATCTTTATCTGCCTCCACCAAATAAGATCGAATTGCGAATTCTGATGCCAACTGATCTGCCCAAATTCCAATATTTGATGGCCCTGGTGTATTTATTCTAAAATACCACGCATTGTCAGACTCCTCTTGGGGACCGTTTTGAAGGAAATTAACTTGAAAAATAACCTCTTTATTCCCGGTAGTTAGTTCCTCGGTAAAGTTAGACTCGTAATCTTCATTGAGTTCATATAGTCCAGATTCAACAATAGATTTTAAAATTTGTTCTGCATCAATATAATTTTGCTGCTGAAGATATGCTTTGGCAAGTAATGACTGTGCGGCTCCCCTTGTTACTCTCCCAAATTCTGATGAGGGATAAGATGTGGGTAATAATGGAATTGCATCATTAAGTAATGTCTCAATGAGAATCCATATCTCACCTGATTCCGCTTTTCTTGGCCTATCATTGGCGCCTTGAATCCTGTCAACATAGGCAACACCATCTCCGTAGACATTTATAAGGTGATAATAAGAAAATGCTACCAAAAACTTTGCCTCAGCGATTAAACCATCAATACCACTTAAAGTGCTGTTATTTCCTCTTTCAATAACTTCATACGATCGGGCTATTAAAATATAGAAATTATACCATAAGCTTTCGTGGAATTCATTATCCAAATCTGATGTAAATGTTGCCAAATTTAGGGTTTCTCCAAGTTCGCCAGTAAAACCTTCATCAGAAAGCAAATTAAAAGTTTGCTGAATTTGACCAGCATACATCTCGCCACTTTGCAAATAATCATATGCTCCTATCAATCCTGAATAAAAGTCATCCCTTGTTTTCCAAAAACTATCCTCTGTTGGCTGATTTGGATTTATTTGTTCCAAATTGACGCAAGATGAAAAGATGATAATTAGGCATATCATTCTTACTTTAAAATTTAAAATTTTCATATTTCTTAATGGCTAAAATGTAATATTAAAACCCGAATTAAATATTCTAATATTTGGAAATCCTCCCCAATCGACTCCAGGAGCTAATATGTCACTATCAAATTCCGGATCCATTCCTGAATATTTAGTAAATGTTAAAAGATTTTGACCACCGATGAAAATACCAAGATTACTTATTCTTCTCCATGGTATTTGATAATCAATTCTAACATTTTTTAATCTAAGATAAGATGCATCTTCAACAAAAAGGCCACTTGCAATATTATTTGGGCTACCAAAATCTGCTGTAGGCCTGGGATCGGTTCCTATACCTTCTATAAAAGGATCATAATCGCCAGTATAGCTAGTTTGTGCGGAAGTATTCATAGCATATTTAATTGCATTAAAGGCATCTGCACCATTCATTCCTTGAAAAAAGATCGTAAATTCAAAATCTCTCCAATACGCACTAAAATTTAGTCCGTATTGTAACTTAGGATTGGGATCACCTAGGATCATTCTATCTTGCCCTTCACTGATATCTCCGTCACCGCTAATATCTCGATATTTGGCATCTCCTAATTCAGGTGTTTGACCAACTACAGTATTATTACCTAATTCAGATCCATCGGTGTAAATACCAAGATAATCGAGTGCATAAATCTGACCTATAGGCTGACCAATGCTTGTTATTGAATGTAATCCATACATATCACCTAATGGCAAATACGTCACTTCATTTTTGTTTTGGAACACGTTGGCAGTTATATCAAATTTAAGATTTCCATCTAACTTACGATATCGAAGAGAAAATTCCCATCCAGAGCGGTCCATTGTGGCCGCATTAATAATTGTGCTGGATTGACCTTCGCCAGCACTTCCAGGAACTGGAGCGTCAACAAGCAAGTCTTCTAATTCACTAAAATAAACGTCTCCAATTATTTCTATACTTCCATCCATCAATGAAAGATCCATTCCAATATTAGTTTCTTTTAATGTTTCCCATTTTAGATCATTGTTAACAATTCCTGCTCTTGTTGCACCAATTACGCTTCGATCATCATATCCTAAATTGTAATTATTTCCACCTATAGATCTGGAAAAAATTAATGACTGATATGCATAATCATCAATACTTGCGTTTCCAACTATACCATAACCTACTCTGAGCTTGAGATCATTCACTATAGATGACTTAAAGAAACTTTCCTTACTAATGTTCCAACCTAGTGAAATCGATGGGAACGTGCCCCATCTATTATCTTTAGGAAATTTAGAGGAGCCATCCGATCGAACATTAGCCGTAAATAAGTACTTCCCATCGTAATTATAGGTAAAACGACCTAATAATGAACTTATGGTTGATGTAAGTTCATCACCAGAAGTTGTTATATCTGTGGGTGCGGCTGTTGTTGCTGAAATTTGAAAAAATGGATTAGCACTCGCAAAACCTCCAACAATAGAAATACCATTTTGATGAATTTTAAATTCTTGTTCTGTTTGTGAGGCCATGACTGAAAAGTCATGATTACCAAATTTCTTTTTATACGTTAATCTATTTTCAAAAAGCAACATCGTACTTTTACTATTATATTCACTTAGTCCCGAGAGGTGTACTAATTCAGTTGTAATTTGTCCAGTTCTTTGATGACTTTTACTAAATCCAAAATCAGAATCAGTTCCAAAATTGAATCTATATTCTAAATTTTGCGTGAGATTTACATTAACAAATATATTCCCAAGAATTCGAGTATGATCTTCTTTACTGCCATACATCTCTCGAATTCCAACTGGATTATAAAGGTAAATTTCTGCGTCCTCAATTGTTCCATGTCCATAACCACTTAACCGTGTGGGATCGTAAACTGGAATAGTTGGAAACATCATTATCGCGGTATTGATTACTCCATTACCTGATCCCCCCAAAACTCCTTGTGCATTTAATATTTGTTGACCACTTTGATCTGTGGTACTTACTGACAGGTTTTGTCCAATTTTTATACGCTTTGTTAAATCAAACTCTGAATTAATTCGAGCTCCTAATCTTTCAAAAATAGTACCTTCAATAGTACCTTCTTGTTTTGTATTATTGAGATTAAAGTAAACTTTACTTTTGTCATTCCCTCCAGATATTGATAAATTATAATCCTGAAAAAATGCAGCCTCATTGAATATCTCAGCTTGCCAATCCGTGTCGATACCCCTTGATAGATCGTTTGACCAGGTCCGTCTCGGATATCCTGCGTTGTCATAAGCTGCATTATGAATTCTGGCGAATTCTGAAGTATTTACAACATTCATTTTATTAGGAATTTGCTGTAAACCTATGTTTGAATTAAATGAAATAGTCGGTTTTCCAATTCTACCTTTTTTTGTAGTGATAACCACAACGCCATTGGCGGCTCTTGATCCATAAATAGCCGAGGAGGAAGCATCTTTAAGTACTTGTATAGTTTGTATGTCTGCCGGATTAATGTTGGGACTATCTTCCGTTGGAATTCCATCAATTACGTATAATGGGTTATTATCTCCAAAAAAAGATACTCCACGAATTGTCACATCACCCATAGAACCGGGCTCACCATTTGTTTTTACCGATACTCCAGGTACCCTACCTTGTAATCTGTCGGTCACGTTTGTGTATTGACTTTTAGATATCTCATTTGTATTTACGATTGCAACGGCACCAGTTATATCTTGCTTTCTTTGCGAACCATAACCGGTAACAACAATACTTTCCAGTTCTGCTATATCGATTTCTAATTTTATATCGATGATTGCTCTATTACTTATAAGTATTTCCCTTGATTTATATCCTAGAAAACTAACAATAAGTGTTTCGGAATTTTCCGGAACACCTATTGAATAATCACCTTGAATATTTGAAACAGTTCCAATTGTTGTTCCTTTAACAATAATTGTTGCACCAATAACAGATTCATTTTGATCATCTACTATGTTACCTTTGATGGTAATTTGTGCATGAACTTGGAAAGAAATAATAAGGAAAATACCTAAAAATAACTTGAGGTGTTTTGTCATGTTGTTATACTTTTTGCAGCTTTGGCTCAGATTTTGTTAATCTACGATTCCAAAATTATCAATCCTAAAGGAAATAGGCGCGCTTGCAGTTCCGCCCCAAATTTCTAGGCCTATTATGCCAACTGCTGATGCATCGACAGGATTTTCCCATAGACTTTCAAATTCTGAAAGTGGTATCTCAACAGATTGCCAATCATCGCTATATTCTAAATCCATAGCGCTGAACCTATATTGGCCACCACCTACATCTCCCCAACCAGCATCAATGTAATAGATTTGCATGTCAACTCCCGGTGTCTCATCCTCCCAATGCATGTCGTTAAGATTTGGGACGGTGTAAAATCTGTAATCAAATCTAAATTTTTTACCAGTAAAATCCTGGTTCCCATCTTCAAACACCATCTCCGACCAAATGTAAGTACTATCGACATTATGAATTATTGAGAGGTGATCATTTTCAACAACAATAGAACCAATTTCTGCAGCGTTGTACTCACCGTCAGCCGTACTCCCCTCAAATAACCAGCCTGGCAATGAATTATCGAAAATACTTCCTTCAGTTAAGCCATTGAAGTCAAACATGACAGCTGCGTTACCAGTATAGTCAGCGGCTCCGCTGATAGCTTCTACGGTAACAGTAAAATTTTCCGAAACCTCATGATTATCCTGCCCGTCAGTCGCTGTAACAGTAATACTTGAGGATCCTGGATTACCTACCTCAGTAATTGTAAGTAAAGATCCTGCAAGATTTAAGGTAACCACCGTTTCATCGCTGTTAACTATGGAGTAAGTGATTATTTCACCTTCTTGGTCTGAAACGTAGTTGGCAAAATCCAACTCATAAGTTTCAAATCCGGGAGATAATGTAATGTCACTTAATCCTGAGATTACTGGGGGTTGATTTATAACAACCGGAGCACCACTTGAGTCATCATCTCCACATGCTGCCAATAACAATAGTGATAACGATAAAAGTAAGCCACCTATATAATTTAGATATTGATTAGTCTTCATAATTATTTCTTTAGTTAATAAAAAGAGCAAAAGGGTTTACATTATTTGTAATTAATTGCACAAACGATTGTGCATAATAACTAATATTTTAAAGTTTTCAAAGATTAAATAAAGAATTATTAATTATGTTCAAAAACGTCAAAACTATTTCCAAGCTTTTTTCACCTTGTCTTTAACCGATTTTCTTTTAATTAATTTGGTGGATAGCTGAATTTTTGAATTTCCAATAATTTTATTTTTTTTAATCATTTCAGAAAGTAAATTGTAAGCCTTATCAGCAATTTTTTTAGTTTGTTGCTCTACGGTTGTTATTGGGGGAGAGAAAAAATCCCAGTATGACTGGTTATCAAAAGATAATAGAGATATATCATTCGGGATATGTAATTTTTTTTCTTTTATGGCTTTTATTGTGCCAAGAGCTATCTGGTTGCTTGCTGTAAATATTGCAGTGATACCAGTATTTTTGCTCAATAAAAACTTAGCTGCTTCATAGCCGCTTTGTTCATTAAAATTTTCGCCAACTATTAAATTATGATTTATTGCAATTCCGTTTTCATTCAATGCATCACAATAACCCCTTACTCGATCTAAATTTAATTTTGATTTTTTAAGCCCTTGATTAAAAGCTATTTTTTGATGTCCTTTTCCAATTAGATATTTTGTAGCTTCTTTTGATCCCTCATAATTATTAGATCCTACAAATGGTAAATTTAATTTGTCTAAATATCTATCAATAATTACGATTGGAATGTCTAATTGATTCATTTCCGATAGATGAAATGATTCATTACCCACAGGTGCAACAATTAATCCATCTATTTTTCTACTTGAAAAAGCTTTAATTGCTATTTTTTCAAATTCTGTGTCGTTATTTGAATCGGAAATAAAAATAATTTTATCATTAAGGCGAGCTGCATTTTCAATCCACCTTACTACTACTGCAAAAAATGGATTTGTTATATCAGGTACTATCACACCAATTGTGTTAGATTTTTTTAACCTTAGACTTCTAGCTAATTCATTAGGCTCATATTTAAACTTTTTTGCAGCTTCAATTATAACTTTTGTTGTTTTTTCACTGATTCGATATTTCTTGGACTGACCATTTATTGCGCGGGATACAGTCGATATTGAAAGATTTAAATGCTTTGAAATTTGGGTGAGAGTAGAATCGGTAATTTTTTTCATGCTTAAGATGCTTAATCTAAATTATTTTAAAGTCTTGTTGTTGAATATCAAATATATTTACTATGAATTAAAATTCATCTACAAATAATTTTGTCATTAATTTCTTAAAAACTTGGAAAATATAATTATTCCAAAAATATTATTTGACACTTTAAAATATTATGATACGCAATGATTTAATATAAAAGACTATACTAGATTTAGAAATTTTTATTCCTTCTCTATTTTTTGTAGAATATAAAACTTAAGTGAAAATAAGTATCAGATTTTATGTTTTTATACTGATATACTGAATAAAAATACAAATGAAAATTTCCTTGGGTGTGCGTTATATGTTGCTTGCAACACTGGCTTTTAGTTTAATGAAAGTTTTTGTAAAGTATATCCCTTTTATTCCTGCCATTGAGATCGTTTTTTTTCGGGCTATTATATCTATGATTTTGAGTTTGGTTTATCTGCTCCCCAAAAAGATAGCTGTTTTTGGTAATAAAAAGGGACTGTTAGCTGCCCGTGGTGTGATGGGTGCAATAGCCTTGATTCTAAATTATTATTTACTTCATAAAATTCCGTTGGCGGCGGCCTCGACATTGACAAATTTGACTCCAATTTTTACAACGCTTATTGGAGTTTATTTGGTTAAAGAGAAAATTCAATCTGCACAGATTGCTTTTTTTGTCCTGAGCTTTGTGGGCATCTTGATCATTCAAGGTTTTGATATACGAGTCTCAGGAATACATCTCTTTTTGGGCATTTTAGCTTCTTTTTTTAGTGGAATTGCTTATAATTTGGTTCGAAAATTAAGTTCGACAGAGCATCCTTTGGTTATTATGTTTTACTTCCCCTTGGTTGTACTTCCGATATCCTTGATGGGTTCCTTATGGTTTTGGGTTACTCCTGAAGGTTGGGATTGGTTTAATTTATTGATGGTGGGGGTTACTACACAGATGGCTCAATATTTCATGACGAAATCCTACCAGCAGGCTAAAGTTTCTAAGGTTGCCATTTTTGATTATTTAGGAGTAGTCTATGCTTTGATCTTTGGCTTTATACTTTTTAATGAGTATTTTAATTTGCTAACCTACTTAGGTATTGCCTTGGTTTTGATTGGCATCATCTTAAATTTCAAATTCAAGGAATATTGAATTTAAATAATACTTTATTTTACTTTGTTCTAAATAATTAAAAAATGGGAAGAGCTTTTGAGTATAGAAGGGCCTCTAAAGAAAAACGATGGGATAAGATGTCCAAGATTTTCCCTAAACTGGCCAAAGCCATACAAATGGCAGCAAGAGACGGTGGGGGAGATCCTGAGATGAACAGCAAACTACGGGCTGCAATTCAAAATGCCAAGGCTGAAAATATGCCTAAAGATAATATTGAAAGTGCTATCAAACGTGCGATTGGTAAGGATGCTGAGGCCATAAATGAGGTGACTTTTGAAGGTAAAGGACCACATGGTGTTTTGGTATTTGTTGAATGTGCTACTGACAACAACAATAGAACTTTGGCTAATATTAAGTCTTATTTTAGTAAGGCAGGGGGTGCTTTTACTCCCTCGGGGTCACTAGAATTTATGTTTGCACGCAAAGCAGTATTTGAGTTTGAAAAAACGAATGAAAGCGATTTAGAAATGTTAGAACTAGAACTCATTGATGCAGGACTAGAAGAAATAGAAGAGCAAGATGGCCAAGTATATGTGAGCGGAGATTATACTGCTTTTGGAAACCTTTCAAAGGGATTAGTGAGTCTTAATGTAGAAGTAAAGAAATCTTCATTACAACGAATACCCGTCACACCAGTATTTTTTTCTGAGGATCAGATGATAGAAATTGAAAAAATGCTTGACAAAATTGAACAAGATGAAGATGTTCAAGCTGTTTATACCAATATTGCCTAATTCGTAGGCCTGAAGAGTTTTGGAATCCGATTTTCTTTGAAATCGAAGGGATAAGTAAGATCATCGGAGGCACTCATGATCATTGCTGCAGGGGATCCGGATTTCTTTTCATAGGTGAGGACTATTGTCGAAGTAGCACCAACTCATTAAGGAGTGAGAGATCATTGCTTTCAAGCCCAAGCCGACCAGACCCTGGGTTAATAAATGGTTAGAATCAATCATTTAATCCTCGGGAGATATTTATTGTTCTTTCAAGGCATGGTTCTTACTCCAGATTTGTAGGAATTAAATTATGTTTGAAGGTATTGATGATTTGGCTCATGAGCATTATTTAAGTAACATTTTTTTTGGTTTTGGTACCTTAATTGGCAACGGGGTAATTGTTATTGACTATGTGGGAATGTGTAAACTGCCTGAAAAAAACAAAGACATTGAGAATTTGGTGCTTTCGTATATTGAAGGTTATATCACTGAAATTAAGATGCAAGATCTGGTATGGAGGTGAATGAATAAAAGTAAGGCTTGCCCGAGGTAAGCACAATCTAATACATTTAAATTTAAGCTGTCAACATGAGAATTCCAGAGTTTTAATGAATTTCTTTATTACTTTGAGGCCATATATTTAACTAATTCTATGACTTTTGATGAGTAGCCCCATTCGTTATCATACCATGAAACTACCTTAACAAATGTAGAGGATAACTGTATGCCTGCTCCTGCATCAAAAATAGAGGTTCGTGCATCTCCTAGAAAGTCATTGGATACTACGGCATCCTCGGTGTAACCTAAGATTCCTTTCATGGGCCCTTCTGAGGCTGTTTTCATCACAGCACATATTTCATCATAACTGGTGGCTTTTTCAAGGTTTGCAGTTAAGTCAACTACAGAAACGTCAGCAGTGGGCACTCTAAAAGACATACCTGTTAGTTTTCCATTGAGCGCAGGGATGACTTTACCTACTGCCTTTGCAGCACCCGTTGAGGAGGGAATGATATTTTGATAAGCACCGCGTCCGCCGCGCCAGTCTTTCAGAGAAGGACCATCTACCGTTTTCTGGGTAGCAGTGGCAGCATGCACTGTTGTCATTAGTCCTTCCCTGATGCCAAAATTATCATTGAGTACTTTGGCAATCGGTGCCAAACAGTTGGTTGTACATGACGCATTGGACACAAAATGCATGTCAGAGTGGTAATCTGAGTGGTTAACTCCCAT
>CACLDR010000015.1 GCA_902605755.1 uncultured Marinoscillum sp.
TAAGTCACTTTGCTCCGGGTATTCCGCATCTGGGAGTTATTCCATATAATCCTATATTTCAAAATCCACTCGGTCCTACCTCTATAGGTGAGGAAATCATACCCACTTCGAAAAAAGATTTTGAGGAAAACGAGTATTGGAAGCACATCGGACCATTAGGTGAAGCTCATTACATGGATGGCGGCTATTGGAATGAGGCTTTACATGGTGTGGCCCGTGCTGGAAGAGCTACATCATTTCCACAATGCATTGGGATGGGAGCCACTTGGAATCCTGAGCTCATTGAGCAGATGGCTCAGGTCATAGGCATTGAAGCTAGAATACATCATAATGAATATGGAAAAAAGCTTACTTATTGGTCTCCCAATATTAACATACTAAGAGATCCGAGATGGGGTAGAAATGAGGAGTCCTATTCCGAAGATCCATATTTATTATCTAAAATGGCTGTTGCTTATGTGATGGGCCTTCAAGGTAATGATGATAATTATCTGCAGGCTGTTGCTACGGTAAAGCATTTTGTCGCAAATAATAGTGAGTTTAACAGGCACTCAGGATCGTCCGATATAGATGAACGATTTTTAAGAGAATACTATTTACCTGCATTTAAGGCGGCAGTAATCGAGGGGAAGGTGCAATCTGTCATGAGCGCATACAACGCAGTTAATGGAGTACCGGCAAGTGTAAATAAGTGGTTGCTAGATTCTGTACTCCGTCAGGAATGGGGGTTTGCGGGATATGTAGTTTCGGACTGTGGAGCTATCAGCGACATACCTAATGTTCATAAGTATGAGAAGAATAAGCCAAAGGCTGTGGCAATGGCGGTAATAGCCGGAACAGATTTGGAATGTGAAACTTGCGAGACCGAAGAGTTTATGTATGATAGCTACCTAAGAAAAGGGTTTGATCGGGGCTATATCCAAGAGAGTCACATAGACAAAGCGATTAAAAGGTTACTTAAAGTAAGAATTAAACTCGGTGAATTTGATCAGCCCGGTAGTGTTCCATTCGATACGATTTCTTTAGATGTGCTTGAATCTCCAGCACATCAGGAACTTGCTTTGGAGGTTGCGCGTCAGTCTATGGTTCTTCTCAAGAATGAAAATAGTATACTTCCAATGTCAACCTCAATAAACCGGTTGGCCGTCATAGGACCCAATGCGGATGTGGTAGAGTTGGGTGGATACGCTGGTGATCCCTCCATTCAAATTAGTCCGTTGAACGGGCTTTCAAAAGTACTTGGTGATCAAACAAAGATAATTTATCACAAAGGATGTAATATTATTTCCAATAAAATTGCTAATGAAGAATTAGAGGATGAGAGTTGGATAGAAAATGAGGATGTTTCGATAGCCCAGGCAGCCCAGATTGCAGGAAGTGCAGATGTTGCTATTGTTGTGGTGGGTACTAATTTATCTATTGCTAACGAAGGGGAAGATAGAGTGGACTTAGATTTGCCGGGGAGGCAGCTGGAATTGATTCAAAAAGTACATGAAGCCAATTCAAAAACAATTGTAGTCCTAATTAATGCCATGCCACTCACTATTAATTGGGTCAATAACAATATACCAGCCATTATTGAGGCTTGGTACCCCGGACAGTCCGGGGGATTAGCTCTAGCAGAAGTACTTTTTGGCAAAATAAATCCAGGAGGTAAACTTCCAGTCACTTTTTATAAATCGGTAGAGGACCTACCGCCTTTAGGTGATTATGATATTTCCAAAGGCCGAGCTTATTGGTTTTATGAAGGACAGGTATTATATCCATTTGGATTTGGCTTGAGCTATACATCTTTTGATTATTCTAACTTACAAATATCAAACTTGAGTCCCTCAAACAATGAGATTATCAAGGTAAGCTTTGACCTTACCAATATAGGAGATATAGGTGGTCATGAGGTAACGCAACTATACATTAGGGATATTGAGTCAAGTCATGTTCAACCATTTAAACGATTAAAAAAATTTAATAAATATTTTATTAAAGTTGATGAAATTAAAAAAATTACATTTGAATTGAACTCAAACGATTTTAAATACTGGAATCCTGACTTGAAAAACTGGTATTTGCAGCCTGGACAATTCGAAATACAAATAGGGAGTTCCTCTGCAGATATTCACTTGTCTCAAACAATATCTTGGCAATAATGTACTGAAGGCAAATATGTTATGAGAGATTAAAAAATTAATAAAAACTGTAAAGTTTATGGATTACAATGTCCTTAGAAATAACAAATGCAAGTCGTTTAAACGCATATTGATCATACTTCTATTATTAGGACCAATTGCATGCTCCGAGCAGGAGCGATGGGTAGCCGATAAAGAGGAAGTTTTGCGTCCATTCGCACCACCAGTGTCTCATCGTGAGGCTAGAGATAAAGCTGATAGCATAGTATCTTTAATGTCTCTAGAAGAAAAAATTGAGATGATTGGAGGAAGGGACATTTTTTTCACGAAAGGATATGAAAAATATGGTATCCCGCCTATAAGATTTTCTGATGCCACGCAAGGAATTAGTCTCATAGATTATACAGATCACTTGAATAGGTCAGTTGCGTTTCCCGCACCTATTATGCTTGCAAGTACTTGGAATAGAGAATTGGCTCATCGTTACGCTAAAAGCATTGGTGAAGAGGCTCGTGCGGGTGGTATCGCAGTTTTACTTGGTCCCGGATTGAATATTTACCGAATTTCTCAGTATGGAAGAAACTTTGAATACTTTGGCGAAGATCCATTTTTGGTATCCAGAATGGTTGAAAACTACGTGATCGGATTACAGCAGACAGGTACCGTAGCAACATTGAAACATTTTGTGGCCAATAATAGTGATTTTCGTCGCAGAACCTCTAATTCGGTGGTAGGGGAGCGTGCATTAAGAGAAATCTACATGCCAGGATTTGAAGCAGGTATTGAGTCGGGTGCAATGGCTGTCATGACTGCTTTCAATCAAGTTAACGGAAAATATTCCCCTCAAAGTAAATATGTAGTAAACAAATTACTCCGAAGCGATTTAGGATTTAAGTGGCTCGTGATGAGTGATTGGTTATCTATCTGGAACGCAGAGGAAGCAATAAAGTCAGGTTTGGATTTAGATATGCCAGGAGAGTCTGAGGATGGAGTTTATGGTGCGGGTGATCCGGAGAAATACCTTCGTCAAGAAGCAGGGCAACTAGTTGAGCAGGGTAGGGTTAGCCAATCGGATATTGATCCAATGGTTTCCAACATTTTGACCACAATTTTTGCAATGCAAATGCATAAACCCTCTGACAAAGAGCTGAGTTACCTTGACAATTATGAACAGCATGAACAAATTGCACTTGAGACTGCACGAGAGGGCGTAGTTCTTCTCAAAAATGAGAGTCTTTTCCCCTTCAAAGCAAAGAAGGGTCAATATATTCAGGTTGTCGGGGATTATGTTGATTCACTTGCAGTGGGTGGAGGGTCTGCATATGTTGTTGGATATAATCAAATTAATTTATTAACTGCATTAAAGGCGGAGCTGGGTGACGCGGTTAGGTATTCCCAGAATTACTCAGATGAAGAGATAAAAAATGCATCCCTAGTACTGTATACAGTAGCTACTTATGATAGTGAGGGCTCAGATATATCTTTTGATCTAACATCACGCGATAACGTTGAGATTAATAGACTTACTAGGCTCAATGATAATGTTGGGGTGATAATGTATGCGGGTGGCGGTAGAAATATGTCGTTATGGAATGATGAAGTCGAAGCTATTTTGTACGGCTGGTATCCAGGGCAAATAGGTAATCAAGCTATTGCAGAAATAATAAGTGGCGCTACTAATCCCTCAGGCAAGCTACCAATCACAATAGAAAAGCATTTTGAAGACTCTCCTGGATTTCCATATCTTCCTAATGGTGAGGAGTTGTATGATGATTTCGAATTTGATTTTGATCTCGATCACCCCATTCATGATATCGTTTATGATGAGGATATTTTTGTTGGATATAGATGGTATGAATATAAAAATATAACGCCTTTGTATCCTTTTGGCTTTGGATTGTCATTTTCCGATTTTAGCTACGAAAGTCTACGAACGTTTAAGCAAGAATATCAATCTGGTGAAGATGTCTTGGTGAAGGTAAGCGTTACAAATACAAGCGATATCGCTGGAAAAGAAATAGTGCAGTTATATGTGCGGGATGTTGAAGCTAGTATTGCACGTCCTTTTAAAGAATTAAAAGGTTTTAGAAAGGTAGAATTTCATCCGAAAGCAACAAAAAAGGTGGTTTTTAAGTTGACACCAAGAGATTTTTCATTTTGGGATGAAAATACGAGTAGGTGGAAATTGGAGCCCGGTATGTTTGAAATTATTGTTGGGTCCTCCTCCAAGAATGTACCTCTCAAAGCAAAAGTTAAAATCATTTAATTAAGAATATGAGATTAAATTTGACTTTGGTTCTTTTATTATTACTTTTTCAATTGACCAATGCTCAACA
Source organism: uncultured Marinoscillum sp. (assembly GCA_902605755.1). GTDB lineage: Bacteria > Bacteroidota > Bacteroidia > Cytophagales > Cyclobacteriaceae > UBA4465. Next base: position 4,463 of record CACLDR010000015.1, read on the forward strand.
CATTCACGACCTTATAATCACAAGTCAATATTTTCACTTTCCAGTCGCAGAGACCGAAGAGTTGAGTATATTTAACTTAACCATTGGAGGAAATATATTCCGGAATTTTGAGCTGAAGTTATCAGATAAGACTGATTTTTGGGTTTATCTTGGTATTTCTGAATATGAAGGTGAGAAGCTGACCCTTGGAATAATCACTTATCGCACCAGTATAAGTTTATGTTGGCAGGGGAGCTTATACTCTTGTATTACCAATGACACTAGAGAAGCAAAAAGACGTATAGCATTTGAGTTCAATCCGGAATTCAAAAATGTTAGTTAGCAGTTTGGAAATATATGAATTGAGTTCTTTTTGAAATCAAGATTTTGAAGTGCAAAAAAATTAAGGCTCTGAAGTTAAGCTGTGCATATTAAAAAGTGTTCGTTTTTCAGAGGAACTAAATGGGAATTGATATGTTAAAGAAAATAAAAGGATCACTACTTAGAAGTGCACTTATAGCATCACTCGGCGGACTTTTGTTCGGCTTTGATACTGCAGTAATTTCGGGTGCGGAGGCTACTTTGAGTGATATTTATTTACCTGTTTATAAATCACTGGCTAATAATTTTGGAAGTTTAAGTTTCTGGCATGGTTTCACTGTCGCCAGTGCTTTGATCGGAACAATTATTGGCTCTATTGCTTTTGGCAGGCCTGCAGATCGGTACGGCAGGCGTTCAATGCTATTTCTCATAGCAGCCTTATATATGATATCTGCATTGGGAAGTGCTCTTGCCATTGATTGGTGGTTTTTTGTAGTTATGCGATTAATTGGTGGACTTGCTGTTGGAGGCTCATCGGTGGTGTCACCTATGTACAATGCAGAAATTTCACCCGCTAGTTTGAGAGGGCGTTTGGTAGCACTTACCCAGTTTAATGTGGTTTTAGGTATAATGCTTGCTTACTTCTCCAATTATTGTATCAATGAACTAAATTTAGGAGATATGACTTGGAGATGGATGTTTGGGGTAGAGGTAGTTCCTGCCTTGCTATTTTTTGTTTTTATGTTTCTAAATCCAAGAAGTCCTCGTTGGTTAATCAGTCGTGGGTTAGTAAAAGAAGCAAAAATCATTTTAGAGCAACTTGGGTCGGATACGGGAGATGTGAATAAGGAGGTAAAAGAAATTCAGAATTCGTTACATGCTGAAAATACTGCCAAGTCTGAGCGGTTCTTTCAAAAAAGTTATTTTCCACCTATATCATTGGCTGTATTAATTGCGATGTTTAACCAATTATCAGGCATTAATGCTATATTGTATTATGCACCCCGAGTATTTGAAATGGCAGGATTTGAAAAGTCTGGGGCGATGCTCAGCTCACTTGGAATTGGATTTATTATGCTTATTTTTACTTTAATTGCCTTGGTGATTATTGATCACTTTGGTCGAAAAAAATTAATGATATGGGGATCCATTGGCTATATATTAAGTCTTGGTGCCGTTGCAGCCACCTTCTATTCCAATGATACTAATTTTAGTTATACCGGTAGCATTGTGGTTTTAATTGGCATCATGATCTTCATAGCCGCTCATGGTTTTGGACAAGGTGCAGTTATTTGGGTTTTTATTAGTGAAATATTCCCAAATAAGGTCAGAGCTAGGGGGCAGTCACTTGGCAGTTTTACGCATTGGTTCATGGCTGCAGTAATTTCATGGACATTTCCGGTTTTTGCAGAATTTTCGGGAGGGCATGTTTTTACTTTTTACATGATTTGTATGATCTTGCAGTTACTTTGGGTAGTGATTAAAATGCCTGAGACCAAGGGAGTATCTCTCGAGCAACTAGAGAAACAGTGGCATTGATATAAAATTTAATCTTAATTATGAAAAAAATTATTTTCTTAATTTGTGCTTTGCTAGCATTTGGTTCAGTTCATGCGCAAGAAGATGAATTCAATGTTCGAGTAATATCGGATCACATATATGCTGAGCATTTATATAGGGATAAATTATTGAAGGATCCTTATCGGCCTCTATATCATTACGTGATTCCGGAGGGCATGGCTCACCCTTTTGATCCAAATGGGGCATTTTATTGGAAAGGCAGATATCACCTTTTCTATATAATACAGACAGTGAGACCCAAACCATTTTACCGCGGTGATGCTTGGGCACACATATCGAGTCATGATTTGATTCATTGGAAACATCATCCAACAGCTTTAAAACCAACTGATGATACACCAGAACGAGCTATATATAGTGGAAATATGTTTTTGAACAAAGAGGGCATTCCGACAATTATGTATCAAGGATTGGGTGCTGGCAACAGTATTGCGATAAGTGCAGGTGATTACTGGTTAGAATATTGGGATCGTCATCCCAACAATCCGGTGATACCCTATGCCGAATATTATTTAGACAATGACGGAGCCGAGTATCGAACGATCTTAGATAAAATGCCAGATTATGGGCAGTATGATATATGGGATCCACATTGCTGGTTGGACGGAGATACCTATTATACAATTACAGGTAACAACGAACTCTGGCCTGGTAAAGACGCCTTGTTTAAATCTAAAAATTTGAAGGATTGGGAACTCGTTGGTGATTTTTTTCATCATGATCCAATAGAGGGGACGCTTGATTGTCCTGATTTTTTTCGTTTAGGTGAGAAATTTGTGCTTCTGTACCTAAGAAATGGGTTGGAATATGTAATTGGAGATTTTAAGGCTGAGCAGTTTTATCCAGAAAAACGAGGAACCATGACATGGAACATTGGGGCTGGATATGCACCTGAAAGCTTGGTGGATAATAAGGGCCGTAGGATTATGTGGGCAGCACTCAATGACAGTCGTACGGGCTGGGGGGATATAGATAATTTCATTACTGAACATGCATGGGCCGGTACCCTGACCCTCCCGAGGGTACTATCGCTTGACGAAAATAAAAATCTTAAAATTAAACCCATTGATGAGTTAAAATTATTAAGATATGAACCTATCAAAATTGAAAATTTTAATGTCACCGATCAAATCGTGCTGGAGAAAATTAGAGGAAACTCAATGGAGCTAAAATTATCAATAAATCCGCAAAAAGCTGAATCTATGGGAGTAAAGGTCTACGCATCAGCTGATGGGCAGGAGGAAACAGTTTTAACATATTACCCATTAAAAAACGAATTTACGTTAGACCTTACAAAATCATCATTGAATAATGAGTACATGGAAGGATATTTGTTGGGAAAAGATAAAATTCAAAAAGCGAGATTATCACTTGTAGGAAAAGAAAATCTTGACCTCAGAATTTTCATAGATCGTTCGGTGATTGAGGTTTTTGTTAATGAAAAACTCTCATTAGTGCAAAGGATTTATCCAGTTATGAAGGATAGCGATCAGGTTATACTTTTTAGTAATGGTGGAAGTATTCATGTTCCAATATTGGAAAGTTGGAAACTTCACCCATCTAACCCGTATTAAAAATGAAACAAGTATTTCTATTATTTTCATATTTATGTGCATTGAATGCCTTGTCACAAGAGGGCAATATTATTGAACTAATTCGCAACACAGGAATTGATAGGTATTCCTATATTAAATATCAGTCCAAGAAAAAACACCCTGAATTGGATGATGTGACAAATTACTTTTTTGATTTAAAGGATTGTAAGTGTTTTGAAGGATCACCATTTATGGTGGGTTTGAAAGATAAAGAGACTAAAAATCTTATTGTGAATCTACAGGGAGGGGGAGCATGCTGGTCAGATTTTTTTGAGTGTAAGGAAGATGTAACAATCGAAGAATTTGAAAGCATTGAAGATGATTTGAAAAATATGGATGAAAAGCTACTCTGGAGTACCATTTTCATTCCTTATTGTGATGGCAGCAACTATTTGGGCGACAATGTTGTGGACTACGATAAGGATGGAAAAATAGATCATTGGCATTGGGGAATCAGAAACCTGAGTGCGGGTTTTAATTTAGTTCAATCTGAGTTGAATAATCCTGAGAAGATTCTCATTACAGGGTGCAGTGCAGGAGGGTATGGTACATTTTCGGCAATGTTATTGGCAAGATTTAAATTTCCAAATGCGAGGATCTATGTGCTAAATGAGAGTGGTCCAGGCATCTCTGATGGCAATAAGAATGGTATATGGGATTTGATTAGGGAAAATTGGGGTATGGAAGAGTGGTTTCCCAGTCAAGTTGATAAGTCGAGGTGTTCATTGCTTCCTTTATATAGTTGGATACTAGAACATGATCTTTTGACCAAAGTAGCTATGTTTTCTAGCTACCAAGATGCTGTATTGGCAGATGAATTTTTGGATATTTCAGGAAGATCATTTAAAAAGCGTTTACTAAAGGATACAGAAATCATTCGCCTAAAGTTTCCGGACCGTTTCAAGAGGTTTTTTATTAAAGGGGATTCACATTGTGTGGAGGACTATTTCTACGAGATAGGCGGTATGAACTATGACGATTGGGTGGGTTTTTTTGTAAATGATAAAGCCGAATGGAATGATATAATGGAATAGTATGATTAAAAGAATTATTATCATATCGCCAATATTTATTGCCTTGCTTGTTTCGGGACAGGTTATAGTAACTACAGAGGAAAGCCCATTGATAAAAATGGCTGCAAAGGAGGTTAGGAGGTATACTTACATTAGGACGGGCAAATTATTGAATTTCAAATATGATATAAAAAAAGGTGACCAAGCGATAGTAGTTGGCACCCATGATGCGGTGGCTATTCGGGAATTCACAAAATTACGTGCTCCGAAAGGAGGATTCTTTATAAAGTCTATTGACTTTAAATATGGAAAAGTTATACTTATCTCAGGGGATACAGAAGTCAGTACGCTTTATGCGGCTTATCGTTTTGCGGAGCACCTTGGGTGTCGATTTTACTTCCATGGAGATGTTATTCCAGATCAAAAAATTGATTTGACTTTAATGGATTTTGATGAGCAAGGTCAACCAACTACTAAAAATGGACGACAATGGCAGACAAGGGGGATTCAACCCTTTCAAAACTTCCCAGCTGGATCTGTCATGTGGGGTGTTGAAGATTGGAAAATGCATATCGCCCAATTACCAAAAATGGGGATGAACTTCATAGGTCTTCATACCTACATGTCGGATCCCGAGGATGATCATGTCGGAGATTATGGTCCCAACCTCAATGTTTGGATCGGTCACGAAAATGATCTTAATACGGATGGAACAGTTGATTTTGCCTATGATGCCACATTTTTTCATACCCATCAGCAAATCATTGGATGGGGAAAGACAAATACTTCCGAGCTCAGAGGAGGAGCCAACCAGCTATTTCCCTCTGACGGATATCCCTCCGAGATCATCGGTGAATCCTATCATACCGACCAAAGTGGGTATAGACGTTCTTTTAACGAGGCAGGTACACTTTTCAAAAATGTATTTACCTATGCCAATCTGCTGGGTGTCACTACAGCTACTGGCGTGGAACTACCCTTAGGTCGAGATAAAGAATCTGGTTCAGATGATTTGGTCAATGGCGTTCCGGATGTATTGCAAGATCGCCTTATTAACAAATATGGGTTAGACCCGATATCGGATGAGGCATCAAAAGCATTATATCGGGGCATTTACCGATGGCTGACCAATAATCAGATTCCTTTGGATTATTTCTGGATTTGGACGACTGAAATCTGGATGCCCTGGGGCGGGGCTGGACGTGATTCTGAACGCATAAACGCAGCGAAAGATAATCTTAAAATAGCCGTAGAAGCATGGGAGGAAATGGAAGAGAAACCCTTTGATCGATTTGCACTTGGAGGTTGGGCATTCGGAGCACAAGGTAATCCAGACGTTTTTGGTGAGATTCTTCCAAGTAATGAAGATGCTTATTCTTTCATGAATCCACCCTACAATATGAAAGGGCGACATATGAGGACTGAGGAATGGATCGATCAGGTACCAAAAGAGCGTGTTAAATGGCCCTTTACCTGGATGGAGTATGATTATTCACTGGAACAACCTTCTTTCCATATGTATCGGGTACTGGAGGATGGACAAATAGCATGGGAACAACATGCAGATGGGTTTATAGGAGAGTTTTGGCGTACTCGGATGATCAGCCCTCAGTTTGCCGCGGTAAAAGATTTGTCATGGGACTATTCGCGAACAGATATATCAATTATATCTGATCTTCCAATGAGTCATCACAATAGAAATAAAAAAATTGACGAAATCTATTTGGATTGGGCAATTCACGAATTTGGTAACAACGACGCGGCAAAACGAATAGCTTCCGACATGGCAGCATTTGAAAAGCCTGATGATAAGCGGTTTATGAATGTAACTAATTTTACGGAAGGGGCAGATGATATTTATTCTCAGGGTTATATCACAGGGGACGACTGGGGAAGTAACCATATTTGGGGAGCATGGGAGAATGAAGCTCCTAAACTAAATTGGATTGATGAGTGGGAAGAATTAAGGAGTGCAATCGAAGGACAAGGTAATCTCGCCAGATTTGACTATTGGATGAATACCATGAAATCTTACCGTTTGATGGCTAATATATCATCAGAAATCAATCAATATAAATCCAAAACAGAGAAAGGAGTATTGGAGAGTGCTGCTGTGCATCGTTCAAATTTAGCAAGGCTCTGGGAAAAACTCATGAACTTTTTAGTTCAGCGAGTGCATGACGAGGTAGATTTAGGAGTCATCCTCAATTTACAGTGGCGGTCATGGGATAATTGGATTGTTGGCAAATATGACAAGGAATTTCTGAAGGAAGGTGGACAGTTACCTGCAGATCATGTTCCTTCTATGGCCTATCAGGGAGATGCTTTTATTACCTGTATGCCTATAAGGACACATATTTTGAATAAAGAAAATTATAAGGTCAAAGCACTTATAATTGGACAAGTGAGTGAAGTATTCATTCATTTTCGAAAGTTAGGTTCTTTTGAGTTTAAATCCCTACCCATGCTACATTTGAATAGAGGTGTTTATCAGATTCAACTTCCAGATCAAGAGGAAGATTTTGAATGGTATGTTACAGCCAAAACCGATCTGGGAGACGTAGTTTATCCAGCTACAGCCCGATCAAATACTTCCTCTCAATATCAAACTGTTCTTGTATTAAACCAATCTTTGTGATATATAAATTTGATTTGAGCAATATCGTATTACCTATTGTTGTACTTATAGTTTTGTCATGTAGTCAATCTCATGAGCCAATTGTCATTGCCACATTTGATCATTCTTTTGAGAAATGGATCAAGGAAGGGAAAGCATTTGGTGAGGGGCCAGTAAAGGAAACTATGGGATATTATGGTGAGGCACATCTGTCAAGCCTCAATGAGCTTGATGAGCCATCCACTGGTAGATTGACTTCTCCGGAATTCAGAATAGAAAGAAGTTACATACACTTTTTGCTTGGTGCCCGAGAGATAGATTTCATGAATGAAAGAGGTGACATGTCCATTGAGTTACTACTAAATGGTGAAGTAGTCAGGTCAAAAAAACCCGAAGAATTTCACGCTATGTTTCATTCTGGGTGGAATGTCTCAAAATTTAAAGGTAAAATGGTCCAAATAAGAATAATAGATGAAGATAATCGACCTTTTGTTTATTTCGATGTGGATCATATTGTACAAAATGACATTCCTATAGAGGGTATTTTGGTGGAACGAATCATTAAGTTGAGTTCAAGCACCATCAATATTCCAATCAAGGAAAATGCGCCTCGGTATTATTTTGAGATTCATGCTGATAGTGGATTAATTAGAGCCTTTGATGCGTCCATTGCACCAAATGATGACATTGATTTCTGGGTGAAACATGATTTGTACGAATGGTCTGGTGAACAGATTAAGGTAAGAACATATCAATACTTTGAAAAAAAGCCACAGATACTTAAAAACCTTGTTGTAAGTGATGGTATTGTCGATTCTGATAATTTGTATAAAGAAAATCTCAGACCTCAATTTCATTTTACTGCCAAGCGAGGCTGGCTTAATGATCCTAACGGACTAGTTTTTCATGAAGGTGAGTATCACTTGTTTTATCAGGCGAATCCTTATGGAAATGATTATGGAAGAAATGATTATAATAAGACCTGGGGCCATGCGGTTAGCGAGGATCTGATTCATTGGAAGGAATTGCCTGCGGCAATTAATCCTGATCATCTTGGGTCGATTTACTCAGGCTCGTCCGTTGTTGATCATAACAACAGTACCGGATTCGGCTTGCAGCAAAACCTTGCATTGGTTGCGCTTTATACCTCGGCTGGAACTCGCAACCGCTGGTCTTTGGGAAAACCTTTTACCCAGTCAGTTGCATATAGTTTAGATGATGGAAGGACCTTTACCAAGTATGAAGGTAATCCAGTATTCGCAAATATTGGATACATTAACAGAGATCCAAAAGCATTTTGGTACGATCCTGGTCAGCATTGGGTGATTTTGTTGTATTTGGATCATGGTGCATTTGTATTTTTCACCTCTGAGAATCTCACCGAATGGAAAGAACAAAGTACCATTGAAATTGAAGATCTTGGTATTTCTGTAGTATCGGAATTTGAAGACTGTCCGGAACTTTTTGAATTGCCAATTGATGGGAATTTAGAAAATACAAAATGGGTGTTCTATGCCGGATCAGGTGATTATGTTTTGGGTGATTTTGATGGTAAAAAATTTATTCCTGAAATGGGGTTACTAAAATATAACTACGGTGATTGTTTTTATGCTTCTCAGACTTTTAATAACGTCCCCGTGGAAGATGGTCGCAGGATTCAGATGGCGTGGGGTACAGTAGACTTTCCAGAGATGCCATTTAATCAGATGATGACATTCCCTGTCTCATTGACTTTAAGAAATACAATAAATGGACTAAGGATGTTTGCAAATCCAGTTAATGAAATTGAGAAACTGTATGACTCAATAAAATCCTATAAAAACATTCATTCTCAACCAGGGGAGGATTTACTCGAGGGCTTTAATAATGGCGCATATGATATATCGATGAATGTATCATCAAGTTCAAAGGGTAATATCATATTCGAGGCGAATGGAAGAAAAATTAACTTCGATTTAGATCGGCAAATGATCACCAGCGAAGATTTGGAAATTGATTATCAAAGTAAAGATACTGAAATGAATGCTCGATTATTGGTCGACAAAAAGTCCATCGAAGTGTACCTGAATGATGGTGAAATTTATATACCTTTAAAAATTGATGGCAAAATCGAGTCTGAGTCAATTTCATTGACATCAGATACGCTTGTACATGTTCAAGAATTGAAAATACGAATACTTCGATCAATATGGAACTAAAATTGATGATGCCAAGAAAAAAAGAAGATTTATGAAATTAAAATTTATTATTATATTGATCTCAATCAATACATTTGTTAGTTGTAATTACGAAAAAAAAATGAAAGGAGAAATAGTAACTAAACGTGTAGGTATGGTGATTAAGCTAAAAGAAGAAAGTTTAGCTGAGTATAAAAAGCTTCATGCCGATAGTACTTCCGGAGTCCGTGACCTGCTAATGAAATATAATCTGCATAATTTTTCAATCTTTCTTACTCGGCTTGAAGATGGAAATTATTATGAATTTGGATATTATGAATATACAGGTGAAGACTTTGATAGGGATATGAGGGCACTTTCAGAAGAACCTCGAAATATTGAATGGTTAAAGATTTGTGATCCGATGCAGGAGCCAATAGGGGAAGCAAAAGGTTGGAAGGAAATGGAAACTGTTTACTTTAATCCATAAGTGTTGAATGAATCAACGAAAATGATGATTAAGATAATATTGAATGCTGTAAAAATTATGTGGTGTTCGTAATCTTGATTTGTTGTGTAAATATCTAATAATTACATTTTTATTGGGGTTCGAGTTCTTGAATGTTTCAATAATTCTGGCGCAATAGTGAATCGTTTTTGTAGAACTGGGAGGCAAATTACTGCACAATTTGATTTTTCTTAGCTCATTAGCCCAATGAACACTTGAAGACTATCAAGGATCAAATAATTGGATGTTGAATAATACATTGTGATTAATTTTGGTTATTTAAAGCTTTAATTTTATTTACTCAGCGAATTATTCTCATCCTAATCTAAATCATCTACTGAACAGCCGATAAAATTAGGTTTGGGTTCGATCCAAGCGATTGCATCTTTGCTGAAGTTTTCGCAATCCGAAACATTGCTCACGTCCCATGAATTGATGTTTTGGTTAAAAGATTTCGCGCCCGCAAACATACTGTTCATGTTTGTAACATTGCTTACATCCCAAAAACTAATATTTTGGTTAAATCCATCGGCTAAATAGAACATATGAGATGTATTGGTTACATTACTCAAGTCCCAAGAGCTAATATCCTGATTAAAATAGGGGAAAGATCTTTTTGTAAAATTGATATGACTCAAGTTAGTAATTCTCGTGGTCACAACATAGGTCATATTTTCATCATTCAGCACCATTTGGTATAGAATTACTGAATCAACAACCACATAGCTAAATTCACCTAATTCATATGATTTTCCGATTACCGCATTATCCGAAGCTTTGATCGTGACACCATTTTCGGCTAAGTAAATAGGTGATTTTTTAGTTCTAATAATTGTATTTTCATTTGTAGAATCAGCATCAGCAATTTTAGTATCATTATCTGTTAAAGGATCTATACTTTTCTCATTACAATTAATGAAAACCATAACTGAATAGACAATACTTAATAATATGAGGTTTTTAAATTGATTTTTGATGGTTAATTGTTATTACAGATCAAAAATAATAAAACTTCATTACCCTCGATGAATTCTTTCCCCCCAAATATATTGGTTTGGCACAATTTAATTTTTTGTGAAGGTTTTAATTATGACAAAATAGCGAAGTTTCAATAGGAAAATTATCGATATACGGAGTAATGTTTGATATTGTTAAGTAAGAGATGAGATACATAAGTCAAAGGAAACCCGAGGGGTTTGTGATATTGACGATCTTGAGAACAAAGTCTGTGAATAATGATATCATAAATGATTTAAAAACTTGGCTTCAAACCATTGCTCTTAGATTTTATTCATATCACAATGTTTCATCATCTGTGATACTGTTTCCATCGACGTAAAAAATAAGTTAGTGAAATTTTAATTCCTTTTTCTACTTTACCGCATTAGATTTAAGAATACTTTTTATTTAGTATTGGAGTTTCTTTTTTTTTTGCATAATCAACTTATTTTTACATTCTATTTTGCGCATGTGACGGAACTGGTAGACGTGCTAGGTTGAGGGCCTAGTGGCTGATTATGGCCGTGGAGGTTCGATTCCTCTCGTGCGCACATCTTAGGCTTTGGGAAATAGTTCTTTTTCCAAGGCCTTCTTATATTTTAGAGTATGAAAATGAATATACCCCTTTTGAAAAAATTGTGTGAAACCCCAGGCACTTCTGGCTTTGAATCTCAAATAAGAGATGTTATTGAAAAAGAAATACGGCCGTATTGCGATGAGATTTCCATTGACAATATGGGTAATTTGATCGCATTGGTCAAAGCTAAAAAAAGAGTGTCTCCTCAGAGAATTATGCTGACTGCTCATATGGACGAAATTGGCTTTATGGTGACAAATATTGATGATAATGGCTTTATTCGATTTCATACACTGGGAGGATTCGACCCTAAAACTCTTACCGCCCAACGTGTGGTGATCCATGGTAAGAAGTCAGTGATTGGAGTTATGGGTTCAAAACCTATTCATTTAATTAAGTCAGAAGAAAGAAAAACAGAGTTGCAAATAGAAGATTTCTTTATTGATACTGGAATGTCTGTAGAAGAGGTAAAAAAAATCATAGCTGTGGGTGATCCCATTACCCGAGAAAGAGAATTGATTGAAATGGGCAATTGTATAAATTGTAAATCGCTTGATAATAGGATATCAGTTTATGTATTGATTGAGGTGCTTAAGACGTTAAAGGAACCTCCAATAGATGTTTATGCTATATTTACAGTTCAAGAAGAGTTAGGATTACGTGGTGCCCAAGTAGCATCACATCAAATTGATCCAGATTTTGGATTGGCCATAGATACTACCATTGCCTTTGATTTACCCGGCTCTCAAGATCATGAGAAAATAACATCACTTGGCAGTGGACCCGCAATTAAAATTATGGATGCTTCTACAATCTGCGATCCCAGAATGGTAAAGTATTTAAAACAAACAGCTAACGATGCCGCGATAAACTGGCAACCCGAGGTGCTTACAGCAGGAGGAACTGACACTGCAAGATTACAACGCACTGGCAAACATGGAGCTATAGCAGGGGCTGTTTCCATTCCTACACGTCATTTGCATCAAGTTATAGAAATGTCACACAAGGAAGATGTTCTCAATACCATTTTATTAATAAACCAATTTCTCAAAAAAATAACTAGCTTCAATTGGAATAGGTGAAGCATGTTATTTCAATTTTGCATTGATTTATTACTTGTCAAAATCATATTTTAGCAGATTCTGTTCTTCCCTATCCTCTTTAGCCATTTTTGATTTCATCATATTCTTCTCATGTGCATAGCCATGGGTTATTTTTTCAGTTTGAGCTAATAATAATGCAGACAATATGAAGACTATATGAATGATAATTTCAATAATGATTCCCTCACTACTTACTTTTGTCGCTGCCTCTCTATAATCAACAAAAGTTTTTAGAAGTTGAACACCTGTAATAGAGGCAAGTGAAGTTGCCAATTTTATTTTTAATTGTCCTGCATCTAAGTTATTTAACCAGAGGGGTTTGTCTTCATGTAAATCGACCTCCATGCGGCTCGTAAATATTGAGTATCCACCAATGGTAACAATAACTAAAAGATTCATCACCATTGATATATCTACAAGGTTCAAAACACTCAGCATCATCTCAGTTTCTTGCCATGGACCCGTTTTTGAACCGACAGGTTGATTTAAGAGCCTTGTAAACATGTTGTAGAGTTCATGAAAAAATACATAAAGATAAATGAATGAACCAAAAATCAATCCACCGTACATAGGAGCCTGCACCCAACGGCTCCAAAACATGAATCCTTCAAATAAGTTTTCTAATTTTTTTGACATAAATACAAATGATGAACTAAATTTTGTGGAAAGATATACAAATTATTTTTTAAAGATTTCAGTTTAGAATATTAAAGAGCAGAAAAAATGAAGATCATTTACAGCAGGTGTTTTAATTCATTTTATTAATGATATTTCGTTATTCATTTGTGAATAAAAATAAAATATTGAATAGTAATTTTTTGGGTTGGCATGATATTTAGATTATTTTACAATAATCAAATGCCAAAGTGGCGGAATTGGTAGACGCGCACGACTCAAAATCGTGTTCTTTCGGGAGTGAGGGTTCGATTCCCTCCTTTGGTACAATTAATATTGAGTTGGAGTCCTTTTTATATACTCATAATCTATAGTTATAATCCTCGTTGAATGAACCGAAAAAGTCATTGAGTGGACTACAGCAATTGTTTAAAATAAGTAAAAATTGATCAGTTAATTTTTGTGAAAAGTAGTGTACAGACATGAGAATTTCAGCTTCAGGGTTTGTGATTGTAGTTAAATTATCATGGGATTTTAGGTCAGAAAATATATTCCAAATTTTTTGTAAATAAGACTTTTTTATTTTCAAGTTATCCTATAAAAGTTGGTGATACATATTTGAAATAATGCACTAAAGATAGTAAACTACTTTGTGATTTATTAATTGATCTTGATCTTTTTTTAAACGAATAGTTTCATATGCTGTTACGTCAAAAACATAATCTTTTATTGTTAAGATAAGTTTGAAAATTTAATGAATATTCTTATTTAATAAAGAAAAAAGATTTTCAGTATTATGATCGAAAATTCAACTCAATAAAAATCCCCTTTTTATTGTCTCCAAAATGCCTTTTTCCGTCCAAAAAACAAAAACTTCCACTAAAATTCCATGACTTTTACAAAATCAAGTAGTGTAAATAGAATTCCATACGTATTATTTACACTACTCAAAAAATCCGAGTACGCCTTACCTTGTATGGCCTCAGTAACCTCGGATTGAGTGTATCCAACTTCATTGGCAATTTCCCGTTGCTTGAGCTTTCCTTATTCTTTGAGGGTGAGCTTGACTTATTTAAGAGGATTAAAAGTAGCTGAGTTGACCAAAGACGATATACCTACGTTTTAAAAAATTATTAGATCCAATGAGGATTATTTCTCGACGTTTGGAGTGATTTTTTCTCAAGAGCGACAGTTTCTCACTCTGAAGCTGTTAATGTCAAGGTGTAATCAACAGGATCTGTCGAGCCATCATCTGTATTATTTGTAAGAGTATACGCAACGGGATCATCACCGTTTTCACCACAATTGGTGAACAATACAAGTGAACAAATAAAACTGTATAGCAGTATATTCTAGAAGTGTTTCATTTTGGTTGATTTAATTATTTAAAGCTACTAAATATTCTCCACCCTTAGTGAATTATTGTCATCCGAAGGTATTGCTAAAGTCCAAAATAATTTTGTTTCATGGATCTGAGCTACGACAAAATCAATAAGCTGCATTGGATAAAATATTGTCGAGCTGGAGTTTCAATTAACTGGAGATATGTTTGCTGATATAGATCCCATGTATCAAATACACAAACTCAAGCTCGGTAAGTAGAAGGGAGTTGTGACCTTGATGATCCTGAGTGTAAAGCCTATAACGCAGATCAAACTTTTGAAATTGACTATTTCTAGCTATTATTAAAAAAATAAAAAATGATATCTTAAAGGTTAAGCTATTTTCAACAAAAGGAAAGGGATAATCAATACGGAAGGGAATTTAGTCGATATTCCGTTGATCATACCTTTAACCAACTTAAAAATGAATCAAATTAGTTTTTATTCAACCAAAATTTGTTGAGGATAGTTCTTTTTCTATCATGTTCTCCTAAAAATCATTAATTTTCGGTTCTAATTAATGTTAAAAAAAACTCCTAGAGTCACCATACCCTAGGAGTTAAATACACAAATTCAAAAGTCTTGACAAAACCTTTTATTGAACAATCATTTATACTTTTTAACTTAGAGTAAAACTTATTCCCAAGTTGAGCCAAGAACTTTCCAATAGGAAGTTTTTTTGTTTTCAGTAAAATTATATAGGCTAGCTTCTTTAGCAGCTTTCATGAATTCTTGTAGCTCTCCATTTGAATTATCCCATTTTTCTTCGAAGTAGGCTTGATTTTCAATTTAGGCAGCAAGAGATGAAAAACCATCAAATGAAATGCCATTGTAATTAACTTCATTTGTGTCATCATGTAATAGCTTGATTTTGATTCATTTGATAGAGAATGTGTATGCTCTATAACTGAGCGATCATATTCACCTTTTAGACCAACATAAAAAAATTATTTTGCTGAGTTTTTGGATTTTGCAAGAAAATGGGGGGTGTAAAAGTTCCCTTTTTTCCTATATTAAAAAACCAAAATCTAGTGGATATACTAAATTTCATTGCCGAAAATGATGTTTAGATTAACTAGCAAGTGCAGTCCTTGCAAGCACAACAGTTACAGCTAGAACCTTCACAAGAGCACGATTTACAATTACAATTTCCCATTTTATTTTGCTTGAATATTGAACTTATTTTTTAGCCATTCCAAAAAATACTTGAAAGAAACTTTTGAATTTCTATCGTATTTAGCTGCGAGAGCTTATCTGTCAACACAGCACTCGCATTGCGGATTATGTTTTTCATTTCATTCGGCAATTTAATTAGCTTATCGTAGAACCTGACCAACGCATTGAAGCTATTAGCTAAGAATGCTGTTTGAATCAATCATAATTACTTAATAATGACACCATCCGCTAGTAATGAGAGGGTTATTTGGGGTTCTGTGATTGCTAAAATTTCTTCTTCTGATTTACCTCCATCTTCTGCGTAATGTCTTAAAGTTTCAACACTTAATGTATCCACTGATAATTTTCCATTTACAATTGTAGATTTCCCCTCTAACCCCGATGTTGGAACAAAAAAGCCATAATCTTTGAATTTAACAAAAAGTTTATTTTCTCCAATATCCATATTAATCCAACATCCCTTTTTTGAACACGATGAAATAATTTCTCCCTTAATTTGAATGGAATTATCTCCCACATCAAAAATGTCAAGCCTATCTGATATATGCTCCTCAAGAATTTTAATATCAAATTTCTTTCCATAATATGTCGCTTCACTCTTTTGTGCATAGCAGCATAGGGTAAAAGCTACAGTTAAAAATGATACACTTATTTTTTTTAACATTTTGATATAATACTCAATGCAAGTAAAGAAGAAAAAAATTGATATTGATCCCTACAAATAGTTATTTGTTAATGCAAGTTGAAGCTAGTTTTTAATTAATCCCATCAAATAAAAAAAAATAGTCTAAACTTTATTTTACAATCTAATAGATAATATATCATGATTAAGAAAGTCCCCAATCCTCCAACAAAAGTAATAGCCCCTGTAATTCTTTTTTTCATAAGTTCTTCTTGGCTATTTTCTTCTGTAAGTGATTATGTCAGTGACCAAACTCAGAGCAAAAGCAACAAACATAAATATTGCAATACCATAATCCCAACCATCTAGGTCATCTGTTATCAAGAAATTTTGAATTACTAATGGTTGCAGCCAACAAATCATAAGAGTGCTAGAAAAATTACCGAATAACCAAGCAATTGCTTTTTCACTTTTATCATGAGGCTAGTTTAAGTTATTATTATTTCCAATATTATTTAGAAATAACCTAATATTTAGAAATAACCTAATTTAAAAACAAAATCTGTAGTATTAAGCTTACAGGGTTATGTGGCATGTGACTTGTCGGCTTGTTGCACGGTTTAACTCCTCATCCTCTTCGTAATCTCCGCTGCATCTGCTCCTGCATAATGTTTATAGATCGTATTTGCTGAGGTACCTGTGATTTCTTTCACTTCTGGAGCACTTAGTTTCTTTACGTTGATAAGATAGGAGAGGAAGGTTTTTCTAGCGATATGGGATGTACAAACTTCGTATAATGGAGTAAAATTAATTTACCTCTTTTCACTTTCGTCTAGTAGTCTGGAAATAACCCTTTGATTTTGAGTATTTAGTTGCTCAAGCTGATCAACTTTTTCTCTAAGCTGATATAATTCAGATTGATCACCCTTATCATATGAGACTATCATCTCTCCTTCACCCTCCATAATCCACCAGGGATCAATACTAAACTTTTTTCTTAAAAGCTTAATGAAATCTATTGTTGGATTTTGTCTACATCCTTCAATTGAAGAAATAACATATCTTTCAACACCTAATTTTTCAGCAAATGACCCCTGAGTGTCTTCAAGTTTTGTACGAACTGCTTTGACTCTATAGCACATATCGGTATTTATACCTTCTTTCCCTTGTGATTTTTTAGGCTTAAATAACTCTTTATCAATGGATTCAAGTTCTCTTGTAAATGGTTTAATTGATTTACCAGTTTTAGGATCCTTACCGTACATAATATAGTCAATGTTGAACTCAACTTTGGGACTTCGGTCTTTTAATCGGTAATCAATTTGAGCTTTGAGCTTATTAACTTGACTTATTGTCATCTTAGTTGGCTTGTGCTCGCTAATTAAGTTATTAAATGTACCAACAGAACTTCCAGTTAAATTTGATAATACTCTGGTCATTTGATTTAACTTAATATCATCCTTTGGTCTTAATATTTCTAAAACTTTAATAAATCTTAGATTCTCCTCGTAACCACCTCCTCTAAGTCTAGTAACTAAGGTATTTTCAGTTTTTGTTTGGGTACTCATATGTGCATTAAATCTTAAAATTAAGTACTATTTATTAAATAATTCGTATTATTATTTACTAAATGTAGTATTATATATATGAATAAAATATTATTTAATTATTTTTTGCGTCTTATTAATATAATTAAACTGCCTTCTTTTCTAGTATCTTTTTCTGTTCCAGGAGAACATTGTCAGGACTTAAATCGGCATAGTTTTGAAGAACTGTATTAATATCATTCCCCATCATTTTAGCCACAAGAGACTCTTTCATTCCCTCATCATTCATATAATGCATTCCACAAGCATGCCTAAGTCTATGCGTTGTTAATGACTTATCATCTTCAAATTGAATATCTTTTGCTATTTGATTACTTAGAAATGTATTATAAGGTCGATAACGACAATGGTGATCGTATTTAGTAAATTTCCCATTTTTTACAAAGAGTTTAAACAATAATGGCTTTAACTCTTTTATATATTATTCCATTTCACTAGTTAAAAATATAATGTAATCTCCGTACTTTTTATTTCCTTTTTGACGAGATCCAATTAACGCAGGTCCAGTTATAGTCTGAGAAATATCTAAGACATCTTCTTTCCCAAAATCAACAAACGATAAGCCTGTGTGAGCTTGTATGAGTGCCATAAGATGATGCATTTTATCGATGGGCTTCTAATATTTTAATTCTTTCATCTTCTCAACATAACTCCAATCAATTGATCTAGCTAAAGCTTTCTTCTTTCTCTCATTTTTACTTGGGAGTTTTATTATTTCTTTGAATGGGTTAGATATTAAATCAGGAATTTGATCTGCATGATTTTTTGGAAATAAGTTGAATAAAGTCTTACATTTTGAGATATAGTAATACATAGATGTTTGTTCTAGCCCTTTCTCTTTCATGTAGTTGGCATACTCAATCACGTGAGTCCTAAACATTTGTCTTGGTGCCTTTTTTATGATTGAAAAATTACTATACTTCTGAGGATTGGAGAGTATAAATCTTTCAAAAGGCCTGACACTTTGTTTACCTAGGTTTTTTGTTCTTTCAGTTCCATCAGAATTTTCTAATGCATATTCAAAAGCCTCAAGAATAGTGCTTGGATAAGTAAGTATATCACCTCCATAGTAGTGATCAATGACCTGATCAACATCCTTAAATAAATGACCATCATAGCCCTCCAATTCCTTCTTCAGCTCGATGAGTTTAATATTGTCATCAGAATATTCATAACCAACTAATCCTCCTCACGGAAAATGGTCAGGATGATTAGCATAAACCTTAGTTGATATTTGTCTTTGCTGACTCCTAAATGTTACATTGGCGTAGATGCCCCTTCAGTCAGAATTCTTAGTCGTTTTCTTTAAATAAAATGAGACATTTATATTGTATTTGGTCTTTTTATATCCTTTTTTTTTAGTTTTTTTAAATTATAGACTTCAACACTTCAAATCGAATTCTATAAAATAATCGTTTTAAATACACATAATTAATAAATAAAATTAATATTGAGTAAATAGTACTAATTATGTAATATTAAATATTATGATTGAAAATTGAAATTTATATAAACAGTGGCATCCATGCGAATTCCTAAAAGTTCTGAAGCGCGTCCCATATTAATGCCAATTTGTAGAACTTTTTCTGAATTAAAAAAAACAAAACACTCTCCGGGTTCGACTTCATCATACCCTTTGTGCAATCGATCAAATATTTCTCTACCTACTTGTATTTGGAAGGGGCTTTTTCCATTGATTTTTTGAATTTCAAGAAAATCTTTATGCTGAATATTGGTAATTAAATTGCCATAGTGATCAATTTGAATGACATGGCCCACTATGCCTTTTTTTGTTATTTTAGCTGATCGATCTATGAGTTGAAGATGGTCTGTTATAATTTTTCCGAGGTGCCTAAGATCACTTCCCATCGCAAGTTCTTTTACTGCTTGACCCACTTTTTTTAAACAATTGTTTTCTGGAGTGATCGGACAAATCTCAACGACTAGAGTTGGATTTTCGTCGCTAATTATGCTGAAGATACCAGAATCCGTACCGATGAAGTGATGTCCCTCAAGTGTCATCCCGATCCATCTATTTTTTAGACTTCTGGAAGAATTCATAGCTACAAAATGGACGGTTCCTATCGGAAATTTTTTAAAAGTATTCCGTAACACATAACCTCCATGACTGATATCCGACAAATTGATTTCATGACTGATGTCAACTATTGTTAACTGCTGGTTTAGGCTTAGTAAGGTTCCTTTTGTAGCTCCCACGTAATGGTCCCCTAATCCATAATCAGACATAAAAGTGATTAGAGCCATGTTTGAAAAAAAATTTGTTTAATTTGTTTTTAAATATATAATTGTAAAAATAGTTAAAGTCAATTTTAAAAGATACTTCAATTGCTCGAAAAAATATTTACTTTAGAAGACATACCTTTGGTTGATTTTCTTGGAACAGAAAATGTCAATATTAATGAGATAATATCGGCTTTTCCGGATACCAAAATTATCTCAAGAGGTAATGAAATCACTGTTCAAGGAGCAGCTCCTCAATTAGTTAAGATTAACGAAATTTTAAACGCATTGACTCTTCATTATCACAAATACGGAAATCTCACTCAGGATCACGTGATTTCATATTTGGCGAATGAAAATCATTTAACTGAGAAAGATGATTTGGGAGAAATTTTAGTTTACGGTACAAGGGGAATCAAAATTAGCGCAAAGACAGTAAATCAAAGAGAAATGGTAATTGCTTTACAGAAAAATGATTTGGTTTTTGCCCTGGGGCCTGCAGGAACCGGTAAAACCTACATATCAGTTGCCTTGGCTGTTAAGGCATTGAAAAACAAAGAGGTAACAAAAATAATCATTACTCGTCCAGCGGTTGAAGCCGGTGAAAGTTTAGGATTTCTACCAGGAGATTTAAAGGACAAAATAGATCCTTACTTAAGACCGATCTATGATGCCTTGAGTGACATGATTCCTGCAGAGAAATTAAAATTTTATCAGGAAAATAATATTATCGAGATTGCTCCCTTGGCTTACATGAGAGGTAGAACACTTAATAATGCCTTTATATTATTAGATGAAGCTCAAAACGCAACACAAAGTCAGATCAAAATGTTTCTTACACGTATGGGTCCTAGCTCAAAGGTAATTGTAACGGGCGATAAGTCTCAAATCGATTTACCCCAAAGACAAAAGTCAGGATTGTTAGAAGTTTTGGAGGTGCTCAAAGAGACAAAAAATATCGGATTTGTACATCTTGATGATAAAGATGTACTTCGACATCGCCTCGTAAAAAGTATAATCAAAGCTTATAATAAGCATTATGAATCATAAGATTATATCAGTAGATTCAGCATATCTACTGCGTAAATCTTTTAAAGTTATACAACTTGTCTTTGTAATTGAACAAGGTCTTCCCGAGGCGATTGTGTTTGATGATCGAAATCAATCAGCTCATTACTTTGTAGCTATAGATGTAGATGGTAATGCTTTGGGTACCGCACGCTGGAGGATAACTTATGAAGGCGTAAAGCTAGAAAGGTTTGCAGTTTTACCAGCATATAGGAATAAAGGTTTGGGACGAGATTTATTAAAATCTATTTTAAATGATATTAGAAGTAGATTTGGTTCGGGAGTGCTTGTTTATTTAAATGCACAATTGGAAGCTTTAAATCTTTATGGCCGCCAAGGATTTTTACCCGTTGGCTCAAGATTTTTAGAGGCAAATATCGTCCATCAAAAGATGGCTCGAACACTTTAAGTATGATAAGTATTATTTTATCGTGCTTTCTAAAAATAATCATAATTTTTTTATCTATGAGGTATAAAGTTGAAACTTATAATTTGTTGTATAAATGGAGTGGCTATTCTTTAGTATATTATTCACTGAGTATTATCTTGGATATATGTCTTTATGATTTGTATTTTAAATTCCCTTAAAAATCTTGTCAATATTATTTGCTTAGTTATCATTTACTTCTCTCTAGTTATTATAAATATATTATTTTTTCTTGAAACTATGAGTATGTTTACGATTGATATGGTTGGATACGCTATTGCTTAATACTGATAAAATCAATAAGCTCATTTTATGAAACTCCATGTGCATAATATGAAAGAAGGCGACTGTTGAATTTTGGATTTTAGTTGCAGAAACTGATATTATTATTCAATATATTTATAAAGTAGAGTTAAGAGGAATACTTTAATCAGATTAAGTTTGACTGATCCGAAAGATATATTGCGAACTCATTGGGGTTTTGAAAATTTTAGGGAATCTCAGCTTGAGATTATTGATTCCGTACTAGGAGGTCAAAATACTCTCGCATTATTACCAACCGGTGGAGGAAAGTCTATTTGCTTTCAAATCCCCGGATTGATACTTGGAGGTATTACCCTTGTGGTCACTCCACTGATTGCTTTGATGATCGATCAGGTAAATGAACTCAAAAGTAAAAATATTAAGGCAGTAGCTATTCATGGGGGCTTATCTCCGCGAGAAATTGATATTCTTTTAGATAACTGTATTTATGGAGATATTAAATTTCTTTATGTCTCTCCAGAAAGATTGACTTCGGAACTTTTTTTGGCTAGAGTAGAAAAAATGGTAATTTCTTTGTTTGTAATTGATGAGGCCCATTGCATCTCTCAATGGGGACATGATTTTAGACCTTATTATTTAAAAATTAAAGATTTTACGAAGTTATTTCCCATAGCTAAGTTCATTGCTTTAACGGCTTCTGCTACTGAGGAGGTGAAAAAAGATATCATCAATCAGCTTGACTTGGAAGATCCTAAAGTATTTCAGAATAGTTATGTGAGATCCAATCTTTCCTTTGTTGTATTAAAAGGAGAAAATAAACTTCAAAAGGTATTTGAGATACTAAGTAAAGTAGCAGGATCCTCTATTATATATGTGAGGAGTCGAAAGAGAGCTGAGCGGGTTGCCAGAGACCTAAATCAACAGGGTATCTCCGCGCAATTTTATCATGCAGGTTTATGCTATAATGACAGAAATCAAAGACAGGCTGAATGGACACATTCCAAATTAAGGGTAATGGTTGCAACTAGTGCTTTCGGAATGGGAATTAATAAGCCCGATGTACGCACGGTATTGCATATGGATTTACCGCAAACGTTGGAAGCCTATTACCAAGAAGCAGGAAGGGCAGGTCGAGATGGCTTAAAGTCTTATGCGGTACTCTTTTTCCGTGAACAAGATATCATTGAGACCGAAAAGCGTATTTTTCAGGCAACAGTAGATATTAAATTTGTTAAACGTGTTTATCAAGCTCTCTCAAATAGGTACAAGTTGGCAATTGGAAGTGGAGCCGGATTAAGTTTTGATTTTGATTATTTTGATTTTATTGATGATTTTGATTTACCTACTTATCCAACTATTTTTGCACTTAGGAAGCTAGAAAATGCTGGCCTTATTCAGCTAAAGGAAAATATTTATCAAAAGTCAAAGATTTCGATGTTGATGCAAAGAGAGATACTTTACCAGTTTCAGGTAGCCCATGCTCAACTTGATCCCTTGATTAAAGCACTTTTTAGACTTTATGGGGGCGAGCTTTACACAGGTTACATGATGATCGATGAAGCAGATATCGCCCGTGCATTGAGAATCAAATTAAAAAGAGTAAAAGCGCAATTGCATCTCTTGCATGAGTATCAAGTAATCGACTATAAAAAAATAAACTTTAAGCCTCAAATTGAATTTTTAATAGGAAGATTAAATTTAGCATCTCTACCCATTCAATTGGTTGATTTGAAGAAAATAAATAAGCAGACTGTTGACAAGTTTGATCATGTGGTACATTATGTGAAAACAGATTCATGTAGAACTAGAATACTTTTAGATTATTTTGGTGAGCTTATGGATTCTGGGTGTGGTTTATGCGATTTTTGTCTCTCAAAAATAAAAAGTAATAAAAAAGTCAAGTCTCTTTGAAAATACAGTCCATATCTTGGCAAGGAATAGATATAGATGTTTCATCTGTTTTCTTTAAACTTTCATTTATTATGTTATTTCTTTCTAGACGTATTTTGGTAGATGAAAATAAGGTTTATCTTGAGGGCGACTGCTACAAAAAGACCATGATTTTTAGTTTAAATTACTAATCTTCTAATACTGCTACCCCAGGCAACGTTTTTCCTTCCATATACTCTAATAGAGCTCCTCCACCCGTTGAAACATAGGATACTTCACTACCATAATTCATATTATTGATGGCAGCTGCAGAATCACCTCCTCCAATGAGTGAGAAACTACCATTTTGAGTGGCACTCACTACAGCCTCCGCGATGGCTTCCGTGCCCACAGCAAAATTTTGAAATTCAAAAACTCCCATAGGACCATTCCAAAGAATAGTTTTTGAATTTTTAATTATAGTCTGAAATTCGGAAACACTTTTAGGGCCAATATCTAGTCCCTGCCAGTCATCAGGAATTTTTCCAGATTTGACAATCTGACGGTTTGCATAGTTACTAAAATCATCGGCAATTACATTATCGATGGGGAGGCAAAGATTTACATTTTTGATTTTGGCTTTTTCAATAAGTTCAAGAGTGTATGCTTGTCTATCGTCTTCACATAAAGACTTACCAATAGCTCCCCCTTGTGCTTTTATAAAAGTGTATGACATGCCACCACCAATTATGAGATTATTTACTTTATCTAAAAGCTTTTCAATGATCATGATTTTATCTGAAATTTTAGCTCCACCTACAATAGCTGTGAAAGGTCGGTTTGGCTCTTCTAGTACTTTCTTGGCATTTGCTAATTCGTTTCCCATGATATAACCAGCGCATTTATCCTCAAAAAATTTTGCTACAATAGTTGTAGAGGCGTGTGCTCGATGTGCCGTTCCAAAGGCATCATTTACATAAATGTCGCCTAGTTTTGCTAATTCAACAGCGAAATCCTGATCACCTTGGGTTTCTTCTTGATAAAATCTAACATTTTCAAGAAGTATAATTTCTCCTGTTCCTATTGTTTTAGATAGCTGTAATGCCAACGATCCTATACAGTCTCCGGCAAACTTTACTTCCATACCAAGTTTTTCTTGAAGACTAGGTATAATGTGTTTTAAGGAGTATTTATCCTCTGGGCCCATTTTTGGTCTACCAAGGTGGCTCATAAGGATGACCGAACCTCCTTCGTTTATGATTTTTTTGATGGTAGGAATTGCAGCAATAATTCGAGTTTCATCCATGACTATAAGTTCGTTATTTAAGGGAACATTAAAATCAACCCTCAATAATGCCTTTCGATTTCTAAAATTAAAATCATCTATACTTCTCATATCTACTGAATATTTCTTAAAAACAAAATTGTATCTATTTTCTTCAAATTAAAATTAATTTTAATTAAATGTAGGCGGCACGTTTTAAACGGTCATTTATTGCTTTTCCAATACCTTTTTTAGGAACATATTCTCCTAAAATGAGGTCTATATCTTCAGTATCTAAAGTCCTCAATGCACTGAAAAAGTTTTCAGCGGCTTCATTTACATCGCCATTTTTTGACAAAACAATATTCTTATTAGAGTTAGAATATGTTTTTGAAAAAGATAGAATACCTACTTTTAAGTTTGAATATTTTAAAAGGAGGTCATTTAAATTACCTATAATGAACTTTTTTTTTGGTGCATAGTGACTGTCCAGCTGTCCGGGTCCATTGGGATTAACTCCTTTATAATTTCGAATTATCACATCCCCAAAAGTCTGAAGTTTTTCAAGGTCAAGTCCTCCCAATCGATGTATGCAAATGATTTTCCCTTCAATGGATACGATGGTGGATTCCAAACCAATTTGAGCTGATCCTCCTTCGATAATATATGGAATTTTTTCTCCTAACTGGTGGCATACATGTTCAGAAGTAGTGGGTGATATATAGCCAAATGGATTGGCACTTGGAGCGGCTAATGGAAAATTTATTTGTTTTAGTAATTTTAGTGTGATAGGATGATCAGGTACCCTGATAGCCATTTTTTCTAAACCTGATGTGAGTAAATCAGGAACGTGTTTTCGTTTTGGTAAAAGTAGTGTTAAGGGACCTGGCCAAAATTGCTCAGCTAACTTATGGGCGAGTTTTGGAAATGGATGGACTAATGTTGAGGCGTCAGTAATATTTTTTACGTGTGTGATCAATGGATCAAAACTCGGCCGGTTTTTTGTGGTATATATCTTAGCTATGGCGGTTGGGTCCAATGCATTGCCTGCTAAGCCATATACGGTCTCTGTTGGAATGGCTACAAGTTCATTGTTTTTGAGTAGTCTTGATGCTTTGGATAGATTAGTACCAATTTCAGCCATGGATTTGATGTGGATATAATTTCCTAATATATTTACATTTCGAAACAAAATAACATGGATCAAAGGAAGAATAATTTTATAAGATTTACCTCAATATTGTTGGTTTTAATTGTTGTTTTGGAAAAATTAGAAACTGTTCATTTGGATATTTTTCTGATAATGGTGCTTTTTGGATCTTGATTTCCGCTTATGGGATGATCATTATCACATTAAAAAAATAGTATACTCAATAAATATTAAAATTTTACTTTTTTATTCGTTTAAGTAGTTAAGTCATGGCTGTGGCTGTTTTCAGCCTATTTTTGGCATCTACGAAATTAGAAATAGATTTTAAATTTCTAAAAGTAACTTTCCATTTCCTTAAAGCTCCTTAATCTCCAAATGAGTTTTTTGGTATCAATTTATTTTTTCATCTTAGAAAGAAGCAATTTTTTCACACAACAAGATATGCTGAGTAATTCATCAACTCTATTCTTAGTTTATTGAGAAGTTATGATTTCATTCAAGAATGATGGCTAATTAAAAAGGACTATTAAAACATAATTTATTTTAGATAATTATATATTTTTCTTTATAATTAATCATTAAATTTCATTATCTAATCAAGGAGATTGATCCATATTGGGTCAAAATGCCTAAGTCCGGCTTTTCTACATTGGTGTATTTAATTACATATGCATACGTTGCGGGACCCATTATTTTGTCATTATAAGTACCATCCCAAATGAAATTTTTATCATTGGAGTGATAAATCTGCTCTCCCCATCTTGTATAGATAAATATTTCAAATTGATCGATAAATAAATTGGGATAAACAAAAAAATTCTCGTTTTGGCTATTACCATTTGGACTAAATGCATTTGGCGCAAATATTTTAGGTTTACAGTCATTTATCCCTGCAATTAGGGGAGTAATTAGCACAGTGTCAGATTGAATACAAGGTCCGTTATCACCAATTTCTTCAATAGTGACATGATAAAATCCTGAATCCAATTCCGGATTAATACTTATGGGGACATAGAGATTATTTTCTATATAAACCGTATCATGTTTAGTGTCACTTATAAATAAATTTACAGCTGAGGGAAGTGTTACTCCCGAAATTGTCAAACTCAAGTTTGCGTCGTAATCACAATCAGGAAGATTATTTGCCGATAATGAGAACAAAACATCATCTTCAATAATAACTGGGTTTTCCAAAGTACAACTCGATACTAAGTTTGTGATTTTATAATTATAAACTCCAGCGGATAGTCCTCCCGAGACAAATAAGGTATCAGGACCATCAATCGACCCAAAAGTACTAATGTTTGTGCCCTCAAAATCATATCTGTAGCTTCCTTTAGATGAAATGAGAAATGAGAGAATAGCATCGTCGACACCGCAGTTAGAGGGTGGTGTATAATCTGAATTGACCTCTGGTGCTGCCTTTATGGTTATCAAAACGGTATCTGTATTACTACAACCCCCAAAAGCGTCGTCTTCTTTTGCATCAATGATATATTCAAAAATACCTGGAACATTTGTAGATATAGACTGTTTACTGGTTGTATCTCGGGCTTCTCCATTAATAGTCCATTGCTGCGTATTTAAATCACTTATATAACTGTTTAAATCAGGTGCGGAATCAAATTGACAATATTGTTGATCTATACCTAAATCAATATCTGGACGTCCATCTCCAACAAATATTTCCAATGTATCCGAAGAGCAACCATCATCATTTATAATTGCTAAATAGAGGGTAATTGGATCAAAAATTTCGACGATTCGGGAAGTGTCTCCGGATGACCAATAATAGTTATAATCACTTCGATCTTCATTCCATGCGGCAAGTTCTAAGGATTCAGTACAAATGGAAGCAGATTCCATAAGGTTTGGATTTACTGGAAGACTGTAAACCTCTAAGGTATCTGTGATCAAGCTGTCGAAGCCACATCTATTTGTAATGTTCAAAGTGAAATACTGAAATCCTGCAGCACCATATTCAAACGCAGTAGTTTGTTCATTGGTTGCATACAAAGTATCGGTTTGTGATAATGAATCGTAAAAAACCCAAAAATATTCATCTAAAGTGGAACTACCTGATGCATAAAACTGAGTTGCAAGCCCAAAACAAGCATTAACATAAGCCGCAGCAGGACTTTGAGGGGATGATCCGGAATTTTGGACAAAACCAGGTAAACCTTTTCTGCTTGAATGTCCCAGTAAATCAAAACCTTTTGCATTGAAATTAGCGGCAGCACCCTCGAGTGATGGATTAGAAATAGTGCCAACTGAGAGCCCCTGATCAATGGCTAGATAAATAATACCATTAGGTCCACGCTGTAGGGCGCCATGGATGCCCTCTGTACTGTAATCATCGTATTTGCTTGATTTGATATGAATTATTTCATTTTCAGTTCCTAAGCTGTCAAGGTTAAATTGAATTAATTCACTCGCTGATGATGTATAAATCTTAGAGCCATCACTAGAAAAAGCTACTCCATAAATATTATCTTTTGAATCAGCTTCGATCTGTCTTACGTTTTCAAAATTCCCCGTTTGATTGTCAAAATCTAATATTTCTAAGGTATTTAGACCTGGAATTATATTAGAAAACAATTGAGTACCATTATTAAATGTCATGTACCCAGAAGCATATTCGGGCCGTTGTGCCTCTAAAATACTTCCAATTGGAGTGAATACTGTAGCTTTAATGCCCTCATCATTGATAAGGTTGGCTCGGAAAGAATTATTGCCAAATTCATGGGTAATCAACCAGGTACTTAACGAAAATCCTGAAGAAGTAATTTTCTCAATACTCTGATTAAATAAAGGTAAATTACTTAAAACAACTGCACCTCGGGCCGAATCTTTTTTCATATCGACAATTGAATAAGTCATGGGAAGTTGTCTACCATTAGTACCTACTTCTCCTGCGGTAAATACATAGAACATAGTGATATCGTTCATAAAAGGAATAATTATAGTACCTTGACTACTTGTACTATCTCCTGAGAGACTTTGAAGACTATCGGATAGGAATGGCATGATTTGGTGTAGTCTATTCCAAATGGTTTTGCCATTGGTATAAAACATTAAATTCCCGTCTGCATCATCTATGGTTGCACAACCCTCTAGTGAGTTCATTTGATTTTCATCATCAATGGGCACTGGTCCTTCCGTGAATTCAATGCCTGCGGTTTCTCCGAAATACCATTTATTTTGAATCTGGCGTTGGGCGCCGTATTCAGTGACTGAGGATTCTGCGTATTTTGTACAACCTGAGGCACCAGTGATCTCTACCCAATAAATGCCAGCAGTGTCGATATCTATGGTACTCGTAGTTTCTCCCGTATTCCATTGATATGAAATGCCCTCCTGGGTATTTGGATCCAGGGTTAGGATTTCATTATCACAAATAGTTGTATCAGCGATCAAATTGACTTCCATTTCTTCTGTGATGATATTAATAGATTTTGAGACACTTTGTATTTTTCCATTAAGCTCAGCGTATAGGGTGACATTATAGGTACTGGCAGATTCATAAATATGAATGGGAGCAATACTGTTGGTTCTATTTCCATCACCGAAATCCCACAAATATTGATTGGCGGGTGGGTCAACCAAAGGGAAAAACTTAGTAGATAGATCTTGACAGCTGTCTAAGTAGGTAAAGTCTAAAAAGATAAAATCTTTAAAAGTCCCTGGTGCAAATTCGGGGAACTGGGTGCCTTGAAAATTAGCTGCTAAAAAATCATCCTCGTATGCAATTAAATCATAATTATCATCTATATTTTTTAATCGCTTCACCAAAAAAGGCCCTGCCTCCTCTTCTTGAACTAGATGATAAATGTTACCATCAATTGCTCTTTTGAGACCATAACTTCGGTAAATTGGTTCTGATAGAATTGATCGAATCAGACTGACACTATCGGCCAAGTTAATTTGATAGAGATTGCCTAATATTTCATCTTTCGAACCAAATCGTGAAAGATATAATTTATCACCGTTATTAGACCATTCAACATCATAAATACTTTGATTTGCATCATCAGGGAATCCTGAATTTAAAATTTGACTGTTAAAACTTAAAATTCCAGAAGTATCA
The DNA here is from genome assembly GCA_902605755.1 of uncultured Marinoscillum sp. Taxonomy (GTDB): domain Bacteria; phylum Bacteroidota; class Bacteroidia; order Cytophagales; family Cyclobacteriaceae; genus UBA4465. The sequence goes on from CACLDR010000015.1 coordinate 34,684, forward strand.
TTAAAGTTCATAAGCATAACGTTTCTTGAGGCTGTTTTGGGAGCGACTGCAAGGATAGAATAAGCTGGGTTCATTGATATATTGGAAGCCTCAAATTCTCGAATGTCAGTATTAAAGGGATAGAGAGTACTGGCAGGTTCCGGAATAACACCATCATTGGTAATCCGGTAAACATAAAAAGTATGGGTACCTCTATTCTGGGCGATCAACCAACTGATGCTTGCATCAAAGGTGCTTTGAACTATGGTCATCCCTTCAGCAGGACTGAAAAGGCCTACCGAATTATTATTTGAGAGGACTTCGCCAAGAGGAGCATTAAGGCTTCCATTTCCTTGCGCACTAAAATCTATAATACTGTATTGCAATTCATCCTCAGCGGAAGTCTCACTTGCATTGGTGAAAACAATATATCGATCCGGGTTCTCAGGTGAGGAGCAGGCCAAGGCGGTTTGATTAATGGATGCATCACCGTTTAAATCAATAGCTCCTAGCATGATTTGGCCAGAGCCATCATAAATTCGTACACCATCAGTGTACATTAATAAGTTTCCCGTGATCGAATGATTAATTACTGCAGGACCTCCCAATCCAAAATCCTCATTCATACGATTCTCTTCATAAACATTGAAACCATTTTTGTCAAATTGTAAGTTGGCAGTTGATCGTCCAAAAAACCATTGCGTTTCATTCAATAATTGCCCATTTAAAACAAATGAAAACGTCAAAAAACAGGAATAGATCAAAAACTTTCGACAAATCGTAATGAAATTTATAAAGGATTTAATTACTAAGTGGTTCAACTGTGGATTCAAATATTTAAATTTACTACAAAATACTATGCTTTATGTAACGTTTCATCAGTAGTATAAATTATAATGTCAAATTTATGCTTTGTAATTGTTTTTTTAACTTTTAATCTAGTTTAATACTTATCATGGGGCTGAAAAGTTTATTTTTTTTCTTGTTTCTAGTTTGTATAAATGGTTTGATAGCCCAGGACACGCAGTTCTCTCAATATTATTCAAATCCTATGTTTTTGAATCCAGGTTTGGTGGGAATCAATCAGCAAGGTAGTGCTGGGATCAATTACCGTAATCAATGGCCGTCAATTAATGCTAATTTTGAAAGCTATTCCTTCTACTCTTATTATAACTTCGATGATTTTAGCAGTAGTTTGGGCCTTATTTTAAATTCAGATAGAGAAGGAATGGCAGGGTTAAATTCCCGAAGTGCAGCTCTTCAGTATGCCTACCAAGTTCGATTAAATTATAACTGGACTTTCAGACCAGGGGTAGAACTAGGCTACGTTTGGAAAGATATTAATTTTAATCGGTTGACCTTTGGAGATCAATTTGATGATACAGGTTTGATTTCTAACCAAACCATTGAATCTTTCAATACAGGGTTGAGCGTTGATTTTATGGATTTGTCGTTTGGGGGTATCATTTTCAACAAACAAGCCTGGTTAGGCACTTCTTTTCATCATATAACTGAGCCTAATCAATCTATTACAGGTGATGAAAGTCCTTTGAGAATTCGATTTTCATTACATGGCGGTTACAAAATTAACTTCTATCAAATTAATCCTAGATGGGCTTCGAAAGATGGAAAAGAGAGAAGTATGACACCTACTTTTAACTTTAAAGATCAGCAAGATTTTACTCAACTCGATGTTGGAATGAGTATGATGTTGGAGCCGCTTATGTTCGGACTGTGGTATCGCGGTTTCCCTAGTGAAGATTTCTCTGGAATTGGAGCGAGTGATATTATATTGTTATTTGGTATTAAAATCGGACCCACCCTATTGGGTTATAGTTATGATTTTAGCTTATCGGATATAGGATTTAGTAGTGGAGGTGCACATGAGCTCTCAATGAGTTATTCATTTGATTTACGAGATAGCAGAAAGCCTCCCCGCGGTACAAGGGATGTAAAATGTCCAGTACCATTTATTTTTTAGACTTCATATATGTGAAAAAAAACCATTGGTTAATTTGATAATTTTTTAGAAAGGTATTTTTATGAGTGGAAAAGTAATAGTTATTCTTGTTGTAGGGATTTTAATTTTTGATTTTCTCTTGGATTTATTGTTAAGCTTTTTAAATGAAAAAAGTTCTAAAAACCCCATTCCAAATGAATTGAAGGGAATTTATGATGATGATAAATATCAAAAATCTCAGGATTATCAAAATACCACAGGTCGTTTTGCGAAAATTTCGAGTACACTATCATTGATCGTAATGGTCGTTTCTATATGGTTTGGATGGTTTGGATTTTTAGATGATTGGGTTCGCAATTTAAGCCCTATAACACCTGTCACGCCTTTGATTTTCTTCGCCATTTTATTTTTGATTTCGGATTTGATTAGTACCCCCTTTTCACTCTATCAAAATTTTGTCATTGAAGATCGTTTTGGATTTAATAAAATGACTTTGAAAACTTATTTTGCAGATAAACTTAAAGGCTATGTTTTGACAGCTTTTTTGGGAGGTGGTTTGCTATTGATTTTTGTTTGGATGATTGAAGTGACAGGAGCTGAATTTTGGTGGTATTTCTGGATCGTAATCACGGTTTTTCTATTAGCTTTAAATATGCTTTACACCTCTTTATTACTTCCATTGTTTAATAAATTAGTGCCTTTAGAAGATGGTAAATTAAAAACATCTATCGCTGACTTTGCTGAAAAAGTATCATTTCCTCTTACGCAAGTGTTTGTTATAGATGGGTCTAAGCGTTCCAGTAAAGGCAATGCTTTTTTTTCCGGGTTAGGGAAAAAGAAAAAAGTGGTTCTTTACGATACCTTAATTGCTAAGCACAATGTTGATGAACTCACAGCGGTCTTTGCTCATGAAGTAGGTCATTATAAAAAAAATCATATTTATATCGGTACTTTCATGTCTATTGTTCAAATTGGGTTGATGCTTTTTTTACTATCAAAAATGATTTTAAATAGTCAAGTAAGTTTTGCCATGGGTGGAGAGGTAACTGCCATCCATCTTAACATGCTCGCGTTTGGTATATTATATAGTCCAGTTTCAAGAATTCTAGGTGTCATCATGAATATGATCAGTCGTAAACATGAATATGAGGCAGACGCTTACGCTGCGAAATATTTTAGTGCGTACCCTTTGATTGAGGCGTTGAAGAAAATGAGTGGAGATCACTTATCCAATCTTACACCACATCCAGCTAATGTTTTTATAAATTACTCACATCCTACTGTTCTACAGCGGATCAGGGCGATGAATTCATTAAAATAAAAGATTAGTTCAGAAATTCAATTTCATTAGTAAAGGGGAATTTCATCATATAAGCATGCGCTTCTTCAACCCTAATTTGTTCATGCATAATCTTGAAAAGAGTTTCAGTAATTGGGATACGAATATGATTGCTTTTAGACCATTCATAAATGGTTTCAATGGTTTTAATTCCTTCCGCAACTTCGCGCATTGAGTTAGTGATATGATTTAGTTTTTCTCCACTAGCTAATCGCAGACCTACACTATAGTTTCTGCTGAGTTTACTTGAACAAGTTGCAATCAAATCACCAATTCCTGCAAGACCTAAAAAAGGTTCTACTTTTCCACCCATTTTTTTGGCGATTTCTACCATTTCGACCATACCCCTGGTGATAAATAAAGACTTGGCATTTTCACCTAACTTCATGCCTTCAATAGTTCCAGCACCAACTGCAATAATATTTTTTAAAATCCCACAGAGTTCAGTGCTCATTAAATCATTACTGCCAAAAATTAAAAATCGATCGTTTTTTAGGCATTTTCTACCCAATTCAATAACTTCATCAAATTCACTTGCAATTACAGAGGCTGCAGGCATTTTTGAAGCAATTTCTTTTGATAAATTAGGACCTGCAATACATCCTATTCTTACAACTGATGATTCTTGTCTTATAACCTCACTCATTGTGAAAATTTGACTAGCTGATTCTTTGAGAGGATTATGGTTTTTTTTTGTTTTATCAAAATCAAATCCTTTTGTACCATGAATTAAGATATGATATGGTTTTAAATAGGGAGATAGATTTTTTATCATTTCCCTAAAATTTATTGAGGGAACAATTGGAAAAATTAGGTTACATTTTTCGGTAAGAAGCGATAAATCTGTGATAATGTCAATATTATCTGCAATTTCATGATATCCGTTTTTTCTGGATTGGATTAGCTGAATAGCTTTTTCTTTACTTCTGGCATAAAGAAGCACTTTATTACATTTTTCAGAAAGTAAATTGGCCAACGCGGTACCGAAATTTCCCGTACCAATCACACCTACAGTTACTTTATATATATTTTTCAAGGCCATACCCCTCTAGTCTGTTGTGGTAATAATAGAGTGTACTCGCATTAAGTATCATAATTTCATCTTTTGATTTTATTAAAGGCCTGGTTGCATGATACATCCCAACATTATTTAGTCCATAGATGATCGATTCATCTGCTGTACTTCTAAACTTCTCATTTACATCAATCTTACCTTGTTCATTGAGTAATAAAATAACACTTTTCAGTTTTTTAAATTTTTTTTTAAAAGTTTCATAGTCCAAATTAAGGTCCTCTTCGGATAGTCGTAAAATACTGTAAAGATCTAATTTAGAATTTTTTCTTTCAAGCATTTTAAAGGCGGTATAGGCTACTAAATGGCTAGAATAAACTCGGTTAATCTTGTAATATTCTTCAACAATTTTTTTAGAAAGAATTTGTACGTAGGTATGTTCTCGTTGTTTGTCAACATTAATTTTTCCACCGGAAAGAAAATAATCTTTGATGTCAATAATAGTTCCATTTTGGTCTAAACTTTGTCCCTGATCGTTGACATAATTTCCTAGGACATCTAGGCCTCGTCCAATACTAACCGAAATATCAGATTTTTTTGTAAAAAATTTAACCAGGAAAGTCGTGATTTTTTTAGAGTTACTAAAAGCATCTGATTCCCTGTAATACCTTTCTTTTCCTGTTCTTTTGAGATGCTCATTGATTAGAGAAGGGGCCTCAAGTGTAAATTGATAATTAATGACAACAGGTACTATAAAAATCGGTTTAGCATCCCTAATATTATCACTAATTAGGGCTCTTTGAGCCTCAATGGCAGTACTTAACAAC